>NZ_JBEXQW010000010.1:0-189512 GCF_040612775.1 Streptomyces sp. NPDC006339 | reverse complement strand
GCTCCGGCTCGTCCCGCGACTGGGCGGCCAAGGGCACGGCCCTCCTCGGCGTCAAGGCCGTCATCACCGAGTCGTACGAGCGCATCCACCGCTCGAACCTCATCGGCATGGGCGTCCTGCCGCTCCAGTTCCCGGCCGGCCAGTCGGCCGACTCGCTCGGCCTGACCGGTGAGGAGACCTTCTCCATCACCGGCATCACCGAGCTCAACGAGGGCCGGACCCCGAGCACGGTCAAGGTCACCACCGACACCGGTGTCGAGTTCGACGCGATCGTCCGCATCGACACCCCCGGTGAGGCGGACTACTACCGCAACGGCGGCATCATGCAGTACGTGCTGCGCAACCTGATCCGCGGCTAAGGATCAGAGGTAAGGGCCCGTCTCCATGGAGACGGGCCCTTACGCATGTCCGCCACGCATGTCCGCGTGGCCTCAGCCGAGCAGCTCCACCTCCGCCAGCGCGGCGCCCGCACCACCCGTACCGCCCGCACCCGACGGCACCAGCCGGTACCGCGCGTACGTCCCCGGCTTCGCCACCGAGAACACCCGGGTCTGCCGGTCCCAGGCGAACGACTCGCCCGTCCGCCGGTCCAGGTCCGTCCACGTCACGCCGTCCGCCGAGCCCTGGAGGACCCAGTCGGCCGGCGCCGCGCCCCGTACGGACGAGGTCAGCGTGTACCGGACCGCGCGGACCGGCTTCGCCACCGGCAGCTCCACGGCGCCGGCCACCGGCCCGGCCGTGGCCGAGGTGTCGTCGAAGAGCGCCCCCGCACCCCTCACGAGGTCGGCCCGAGGCACCGGCACGCGGTCGTCCTCGGTGATCGAGACCGGGGCCGCCGAGGCACCCGTGCCCCACGCCGACGGCTTCGGACCCATGTCGAACTTCAGCGTGCCGCCCTTCGCGAGCAGCTCGTGCGGCAGCGCGGTCGAGCTCCAGCGCTTCCCGTTCAGCTTCACGCCCTGCACGTAGATGTTGCGGGCGCTGTTGCGCGGGGCCTCGACCACCAGGGTGCGGCCGTTGTCCATCCGTACCGTCGCCTTCGTGAAGAGCGGCGAGCCGATCGCGTACTCCCCGCTGCCCATCACCAGCGGATAGAAGCCCAGGGCCGAGAAGAGGAACCAGGCCGACTGCTCGCCGTTGTCCTCGTCGCCGTGGTAGCCCTGGCCGATCTCGCTGCCGGTGTAGAGCCGCGAGAGCACCTCGCGGACCTTCTCGGCCGTCTTCCACGGCTGCCCGGCCGCGTCGTACATGTACGGCACGTGGTGGGCGACCTGGTTGGAGTGCCCGTACATGCCCATCCGTACGTCCCGCGCCTCGGTCATCTCGTGGATGACGCTGCCGTACGAGCCGGCGAATTCGGGGCTCGCCGTCTCCGGCGTGGAGAAGTACGTGTCCAGCTTCTGCGCGAGGCCCGTGCGCCCGCCGTACAGGTTGGCCAGGCCCCGGGAGTCCTGCGGGGCGGTGAAGGCGTAGCCCCAGCCGTTGGTCTCGGTGTAGTCGTGGCCCCAGATCCGCGGGTCGTACGACGCCGAGGGCACCCGCCAGGCGCCCTTGGCGTCCCGGCCCTGGAAGAAGCCGGCGACCGGACCGGCGCCCGCCCCCGCCTTCGCGTCGAACAAGGTGACGTAGTTCCGGGCGCGGTCGAGGAAGTACGCCGCCTCCTCCGCGTACCGCCGCTTCCCGGTCTTCTCGTGGAGCGCCCGCGCCATCTTCGCGATGCCGTAGTCGTTGAGGTAGCCCTCCAGGGACCAGGACAGGCCCTCGTGGGTCGCGGTCGACGCGTATCCGGTGAAGGGGGAGGTGTCCATGCCCTTGCGGCCCACGCCCCGGCTCGGCGGCACGACCGTCGCGTTCTTCAGCGCCGCCTCGTAGGCCGCCTCCGCGTCGAAGTCGACGCCCTTGACGTACGCGTCGGCGAAGGCCACGTCCGAGGAGGTGCCCGTCATCAGGTCCGCGTAGCCGGGGGAGGACCAGCGGGAGATCCAGCCGCCGTCCTTGTACTGCTGCACGAAGCCGTCGACCAGCTCGCCCGCCTTCCCGGGGGTGAGGAAGGAGTAGGCCGGCCAGGTCGTCCGGTAGGTGTCCCAGAAGCCGTTGTTGACGTACGCCTTGCCCTCGACGATCCTCGCGCCGGTACGGGTCGGGGTGTCGGGCCCGACCGGGGCGGAGAAGGGGCTGGCGTACAGGAACTTCGAACCGACCTTCTCGAAGCCGGAGTTGGGGTAGAGGTAGAGCCGGTAGAGGCTGGAGTAGAGGGTCACGAGCTGGTCGTGGGTCGCGCCCTCGACGGTGACCCGGCCGAGCACCTCGTCCCAGGCGTCCTGGGCCCGCTCGCGGACGGTGTCGAAGCCGGTGCCCTCGGGGATCTCGTCGGCGAGGTTGGCCTTCGCCTGCTCGACCGAGATGAGGGAGGTGGCGATCCGCAGGTTCACCGTGCGGTCGTCGCCCGCGTCGAAGCGGAAGTGCCCCTTCACGCCCGGGGCCGCCGTCCCGTCCGGCCCGGCCGGCTTCGCCGACGCCGTGACCGGCGCGTCGAAGACGCCGTACACGAACATCCGGCCCGCTCCGGTGGACAGCCCGCTCTTCACGTCGGAGTAGGCCGTGAAGGAGCGGGTCTCCGGGTCGAGGGTGAGCCCGCCCTGGTCGGTGACGTTGTCGAAGACGACGCTCGCCTCGTCGCCGGGATAGGTGAAGCGCATCGCGGCCGCGTGGTCGGCCGGGGCGATCTCCGCCTTCAGACCGTTCTCGAAGGTGACCCCGTAGTAGTGCGGCTTCGCCGTCTCGTTCTCGTGGCGGAACGGCAGGGCGCGGGCCGCCCGGTCGGCCGGCGGGGTGCCGGCGGCGGCCGAGGGCATCACCTGGAAGGTCTGCCGGTCGCCCATCCAGGGGCTGGGCTGGTGGCTCGCCGACAGGGCCTGGAGGGTGGGCAGGTTGTCCGCGTTGTTGCCGCGCGCGTACTCGTAGATCCAGCTCTGGGTCGCCGCGTTGGTCACCGGCGTCCAGAAGTTGAAGCCGTGCGGGACGGCGGTGGCGGGGAAGTTGTTGCCGCGCGAGAAGGAACCGGAGGAGTTGGTGCCGCGGACCGTCGAGGCGTAGTCGGAGAGTCGTTCGTACGGCTGTCGCGGCGCCTTGGGGGCGATCGTGAGGTCGTCGATCCAGCCCTGGAACTTCGCCGGCCCCTTGGGGGAGTCGTACGCGACGAGGATCCGGTCCACGGTCTTGCCGTTCGCCACCTCGCCGATGCGGGAGTCGACCCGGTTCCACTGGTTGACGTAGAGCCGCTTGGCCGCCCCCTGCCCCTGCGGGCTGAGCCGCCCGCCGTGGCTGTCGACGGCACCCAGGTCGCTCAGATAGGTGCCGTCGGTGAAGGCGAGGTCCACGGAGACGTTCGTGGCGGGATAGTTCAGGTCCGTCTCGGACGCGGGCATCGACGGGAAGACCAGGTAGGACAGTTCGGTGTTCCGGACGATCCGGGTGTCGACGTCGAAGACCTTGTTGTACGAGTAGGCCCGGCCCTCGCCCTTGTGGGTGCCGGCGTAGCGCAGCGCCCGCTTCCCGGTGAAGCCCGCACCGGCCTTGGCGGTGGGGGAGCCGCTGGGGCCGCGGTCGGTGTGGCTGCGCATCTCCTCGGGGACGGGCTGGGAGGTGTCCCCGTTCGAGAACTGAACGTCGGCGAGTTGGGTGAGGCCCGCGCCCGCGTTCTTGGTGATCTCCAGGCGGTAGTGGGCGTAGGGGGTGGCGCCCCCGCCGGAGGCGCCCGGGATGTCGTAGGTCCTCGTCTCGAAGCGCTTGGCGAAGCTCTCGCCCGCGCGGGTGTCGAGGACCGTCCACTCCTTGCCGTCCGCCGAGCCCTTGAGGACCCAGTCGCGCGGGTCGCGCTCGGCGGCGTCGTTGGCCGAGGTCAGCGCGTAGGTCGCGAGGGCCACGGGGGCGTCGAGGTCGAACTCCAGCCAGGCGGTGGGCTCGAAGACCAGCCACTTGGTGCCCGCCTGGAGGTCGACCAGGTTTTCCTTCACCTCGCCGGCGTTGGCGTGCTCGCCGCTGGCGCGCACGGCCACCACCCGGTCGGTGACGTTGCCGGGGATGCCGGTGACGTAGCCGCCGTCGACGCCCGATGTCCGCTTCCGGCCGTCGGGGCCGACCTCGATGGTGTTCCGCCAGGTCGGTGGTGCTTCGTCCGCTTCGAAGGAGGTGGTGAACTCCCGTGCCGAGGTGTCCGGTTCGCCCGGAAGTGCCTGAGCCACCGAGGGGGTGAGGCTCAGGATCATGGCCGCCGAGGCCGCCAGCGAGACCGCTCTGAAAGGGGACCGCATGCCGTGTCGTCGCTCCTGCCGCTCGTTTCAGACAACGTTGTCAATCCGATGGCGCGAGAACCCAGGAGAAGGGCAACCGTCAGACGCTGTCAAGGGTGTTGACAAGAGAACGAGGGAGGAAACGGGGCAGAAACGGCTTGGGTATCCCGCAGGTCTCAACTCGGAGAAGACTGCCCGGGAAAGCTGGTTTCGATCTTGCTCCGGCGAAGGGAAGTGGACTATACCTGTCGGCGTCCGACCCGTCGTATCGCCCGCCGTCTCACTCGCCTCACTCGTCGCACCGACGAGAGCGAGGGGACCGATGAGCACGACGGCCCGACGCCTGCACGACCCAGCAATTGACCGCGGTGGCGGGGCCCTTCGCCTGAGGCGAGTGAAGTACGGGCGACCGGTACACCGCCTGAGTCCTGAATGAAGGCGAGGACTTGAGCATGGGATCCACCTCCGCCCCGAAGAACGACGGTTTCGGCCGTCGCGATCTGATCAAGCGTTCGGCCGCACTCGGTCTGATCTCGGTGCCCACCATGAGTTTCCTGTCCGCCTGCGCCTCCAGCGGGGGCGACAGCGGCGGAAACGACGCGCCCAAGGGTGAGAAGACCAAGGACAATCCGTTCGGCGTGGCCAAGGGCGGCAAGATCGACGTCGTCGTCTTCAAGGGCGGATACGGCGACGAGTACGCCAAGGCGTGGGAGGCCAGCTTCAACAAGAAGTGGGGCGTCACCGCCACCCACACCGGCACCCAGGAGATCACCGGAAAGCTCCAGCCGCGCTTCAACGCCGGCAACCCGCCGGACATCGTCGACAACTCCGGCGCCCAGAAGATCAAGATCGACGTCCTGTACAAGAACGACCAGTTGCTCGACCTCGCCGAGGTTCTCGACGCGCCG
Organism: Streptomyces sp. NPDC006339; assembly: GCF_040612775.1. Classification (NCBI taxonomy): domain Bacteria; kingdom Bacillati; phylum Actinomycetota; class Actinomycetes; order Kitasatosporales; family Streptomycetaceae; genus Streptomyces; species Streptomyces sp. NPDC006339. The sequence goes on along the minus strand of NZ_JBEXQW010000010.1, from coordinate 184,312 downwards.
TCGGTCGACGACCCGAGCAAGAAGGTCCGCGACACCCTCATCCCCGGCACCCTCGACCCGGGCCTGCAGGAGGGCAAGGTCGTCGCCCTCAACTACATCTACACGGTGTGGGGCCTGTGGTACTCCGGCAAGCTCTTCAAGGAGAAGGGCTGGACGGAGCCGAAGACCTGGGACGAGTTCCTCGCCGTCTGCAAGGATGCCACCGCCCAGGGCATCGGCGGCCTCGCCCACCAGGGCAAATACCCGTACTACATCAACGTCGCCATCATGGACCTGATCGCCAAGACCGGCGGCCTGGACGCCATGAAGGCGATCGACAACCTCGACCCCAAGGCGTTCGTCGGCTCCGACGCCGCCAAGCAGGCCGTCGAGGCGATCTACGAGGTGGTCGAGAAGGGCTACCTCATGCCCGGCACCAACGGCCTGGAGCACACCGAGTCCCAGACCCGCTGGAACCAGTACAAGGCCGCCTTCATCACCTGCGGTTCCTGGCTGGAGAACGAGCAGATCAAGCAGACCCCGGCCGACTTCGACATGAAGTTCATGCCGATGCCGCTGCTGCCCGGCAGCAAGATGCCGTACGAGGCGATCCGCGCCGGCTCCGGCGAGCCCTTCATCATCCCGTCCAAGGCCAAGAACCTCGCCGAGGCCAAGGAGTTCATGCGGATGATGCTCTCCAAGGAGTGGTCGACGCTCTTCGCCAAGGAGGCCAACTCGCTCACCATCCTCGCCGACGGCGTGGACCCGAGCGTCAAGCTCCGCCCCGGCACCCAGTCCACCGTCGAGGCGTCCAAGAAGGCGGGCCCGAACACGTTCCGCTACCTGTACACCGAGTGGTACAGCGAGATGGACACCGAGATCCAGAACGCCTCCAACGAGCTGATGGCCAAGCGCATCCAGCCCGCGGAATGGCTCAAGCGGGCCCAGGCCGCCGTCGACAAGGCCGCCAAGGACCCGGCGTCCAAGAAGAACCGCCGCGACTGATTCGCGGACCGATCCCGCACCTCACGCCGGGAACTCCGCCGCCGGGAACATCAGGGACAGGAACGCCATGCGCAAAGGGCAGTACACGTTCGTCACGGGATTCCTCTTCATACCCGTGGCCCTCTATCTGGTCTTCGTCATCTGGCCGTACATCCAGACGTTCGGCTACTCGCTGACCGACTGGAAGGGGCAGTCGCAGACCTTCTCCTTCGTCGGTCTCGACAATTACGCCGCACTTCTGGAGGACGACGTCTTCCTCGGAGCGGTCTGGCACAACATCCTGTTCCTGGTGTTCATTCCGGTGATCACCATTCTGCTCGCGCTCTTCCTCGCCTTCATGGTGAACGCGGGCGGCGGCGGCCGGGCCGGCGGTGTCTCCGGCGTCGCCGGCTCCAAGTTCTACAAGGTCGTCTACTTCTTCCCGCAGGTGCTCTCGCTGGCGATCCTCGCGGTGCTCTTCGGCGCCGTGTACCGCAGCGACACCGGCGGCATGCTCAACGGCCTGCTCCTCAAGCTCGGCCTCATCGAGGCCGACCGGCCCATCGAGTGGCTCAACGAGCCCAGCTTCGTCCTGTGGGCCCTCATGGCCGTCGTCGTCTGGCACGGCGTCGGCTTCTACCTGGTGCTGTTCTCCGCCGCCATGCAGTCCATCCCCCGCGACATCTACGAGGCCGCCCTGATCGACGGCGCCGGCCGCGCCCAGTCCTTCTTCCGCATCACCCTGCCGCTGCTGTGGGACTCCGTCCAGACCGCCTGGGTGTACCTCGGCATCGTGGCCATGGACATGTTCGTCCTCGTCTCCACCATGACCTCGGGCGACTACGGCGGTGGCCCCGACCACCACAGCGAGGTCATGTCGACGGTCATGATGCGCAATTTCCTCTACTTCGGCAGGAGCGGCTACGCCTGCGCCATGGGCGTGGTCATGCTGCTCCTCACCCTGATCGTGTCCGTGGTCACGCTGCGCGCCACCCGCCGCGAGCGCCTCGAGTTCTGAGCGGGAGAACGTAACGATGACTGCACCCATCCAGAAGTCCGACGCGAGCCCGGCCGCCGCCGGCGACGGCTCCGTGCCCCGGCAGCGGGCGGTCCGCAAGGGCGGCACCCCGGCCCCCGGCCCGGCCCGCGAGGGCGTCGTCCTGAACGTCTTCTCCCACGGCTTCCTCGCCGTGTGGGCCCTGCTGATCGTGCTGCCGCTGCTGTGGCTGGTGCTCAGCTCCTTCAAGACCGACTCCCAGATCGCCGGGTCGGCCTTCGGCTGGCCGTCGAACTGGTCCCTCGACGTCTTCGGCCGGGCCTGGGAGAAGGGCATCGGCGACTACTTCGTGAACACCGTGATCGTCCTGGTGTTCTCGGTGCCGCTGACCATGCTGTTCGGCTCCATGGCCGCGTACGTGCTCGCGCGCTACGAGTTCTGGGGCAACCGGCTCCTCTACTACTTCTTCGTCGCCGGCGCGATGTTCCCGGTCTTCCTCGCGCTCGTCCCGCTCTTCTTCATGGTGAAGATGCTCGGGATGCTCAACACCTACCAGGGCCTGATCCTGGTGTACGTCGCGTACTCGATGCCGTTCACCGTCTTCTTCATGCACTCCTTCTTCAGGACGCTGCCGACGGCGGTCTTCGAGGCCGCGATCCTCGACGGGGCCTCGCACACCCGGGCCTTCTTCCAGGTCATGCTGCCGATGGCCAAGCCGGGCCTGCTGAGCGTCGGCATCTTCAACACGCTGGGGCAGTGGAACCAGTTCATCCTGCCGACCGTGCTCATGCAGCCGCAGAGCGGGGACGACCCCGAGCGGTACGTGCTCACCCAGGGCCTGATCCAGCTCGAACAGCAGCAGGGGTACGCGACGGACCTGCCGGTGCTCTTCGCCGGCGTGACCATCGCCATGGTGCCGATGCTGGTGGTCTACCTGTCCTTCCAGCGGCAGGTCCAGGCAGGTCTCACTTCGGCCACGCTCAAGTAACGGTCCGCACCGCCGTACGGTCCGACAGGTCCGGCTCCCGGGATTCGCCCCCGGGGCCGGACCTTTTGGTTCCGGATTCGACTACCGTCGAGGACTTGACGACGACAAGCCCCACGAAGGAGCTTGGAGTTCATAACTTGTACACGTCGTAGGGTGGAGAGAGTCAATGGAGACTCCGGGGTCGCAGTCCTCGCTGCACCGGGCCAATCTGGAGCGGGTCGTCCGGGCGGTACGGATGGCCGGATCGCTCACCCAGGCGGAGATCGCCCGGGCGACGGGCCTGTCCGCCGCCACGGTCTCCAACATCGTGCGGGAACTGAAGGACGGCGGCACCGTCGAGGTCACCCCGACCTCCGCGGGGGGCCGCCGGGCCCGCAGCGTCTCGCTCAGCGGCGACGCCGGCATCGTCATCGGCGTCGACTTCGGCCATACGCATCTCAGGGTCGCGGTGGGCAACCTGGCGCACCAGGTGCTCGCCGAGGAGGCCGAGCCGCTGGATGTGGACGCCTCCGCCGCGGAGGGCTTCGACCGGGCGGAACGGCTGGTCAGCCGCCTGATCGCGGCCACCGGCATCGGCCCGGACAAGGTCGTCGGGGTCGGCCTCGGCGTGCCCGGCCCGATCGACGTGTCCTCGGGCACGCTCGGCTCCACGTCGATCCTGCCGGGCTGGAGCGGTATCAACCCCGCCGACGAGCTCTCGGCCCGGCTGGGCGTCCCCGTGCACGTGGACAACGACGCCAACCTCGGCGCCCTCGGTGAGCTGGTCTGGGGCAGCGGCCGGGGCGTGAAGGACCTCGCGTACATCAAGGTCGCCAGCGGTGTCGGCGCCGGCCTGGTCATCGACGGGCGGGTCTACCGGGGCCCGGGCGGCACGGCCGGCGAGATCGGCCACATCACCCTGGACGAGTCGGGTCCGGTCTGCCGCTGCGGCAACCGGGGCTGCCTGGAGACCTTCACGGCCGCCCGTTACGTACTGCCGCTGCTGCAGCCCGGTCACGGGCCCGATCTGACCATGGAGCGGGTCGTCCAACTGGCCCGGGAGGGCGACCCGGGCTGCCGCCGGGTGATCGCCGACGTCGGGCGTCACATCGGCAGCGGCGTCGCCAACCTCTGCAACCTTCTGAACCCGAGCCGGGTGGTCCTCGGCGGCGACCTCGCCGAGGCGGGGGAGCTGGTCCTGGCGCCCATCAGGGACTCCGTGTCGCGTTACGCGATCCCCAGCGCCGCCCGGCAGCTCTCCCTGGCCCCCGGGGCCCTGGGCGGCCGCGCGGAGGTCCTGGGCGCGCTCGCCCTCGTCCTGAGCGAGATGGGTGATTCGTCGCTGTTGCAGGGGTCTGCGAAAGCGCTCTCCAGTGCCGCCGGGACGAAGGCTCCTGCCTTCACTTAGATAACGGATGGCACCGTTGTCATCTCGTTAAGGATTTACTCCTTGACGTCGACCCTGCGGCCGAGTTGACTTCCAGCCACCTCGGCCGCAATGTCGCGGCCTCGTCAGGGAGGCAACCCCACATGAACGCAGTGACGCGTCGCGTCGTCATAGGCACGGCCGCGGTTTCCATGGCCCTCTCCCTCGCCGCCTGTGGCAAGGCCGGCGACAACGGCTCCGGTGATGCGGGCGGTGACGGCAAGACCATCGGTCTGCTGCTGCCGGAGAACAAGACCACCCGCTACGAGACCTTCGACCGCCCGATCATCGAGGCGAAGATCAAGGCCCTCTGCTCGGACTGCGAGGTCAAGTACAACAACGCCGCCCAGGACACCGAGACGCAGAAGAAGCAGTTCGACGCGCTCGTCACCCAGGGCGTCAAGGTCATCATCCTGGACTCGGTCGACTACAAGGCCACCAAGTCCTGGGTGCAGCAGGCGGAGAAGAAGGGCGTCAAGGTCGTCGCGTACGACCGACTGGCCGAGGGCCCGATCGCCGCCTACGTCTCCTACGACAACGAGAAGATCGGCCGCCTCCAGGGCGAGGCCCTCGTGAAGGCGCTCGGCGACAAGGCCAAGGACGCCAACGTTGTCATGATCAACGGCTCGCCGACCGACCCCAACGCCCCGCTGTTCAAGAAGGGCGCCCACAGCGTCCTCGACACCGGCGTCAAGAAGGTCGTCTACGAGCAGGACATCCCGGACTGGTCGCCGGACGAGGCCAACAAGAAGATGGGTGCCGCCATCGACTCCCTGGGCAAGACCGGCTTCCAGGGCGTGTACTCCGCCAACGACGGCATGGCCGGCGGCATCATCACCGCCCTCAACAAGCAGGGCGTCAAGGTCCCGGTCGGCGGCCAGGACGCCGAACTGGCGGGCCTCCAGCGCATCCTGAAGGGCGACCAGTCCTTCACCATCTACAAGCAGATCAAGCCGGAGGCCGAGACCACCGCCGAGATCGCGGTCCGGCTCCTCAAGGGCGAGAAGATCGACGACCTGGTCCCCACCAAGGTCACCAGCCTGACCGGCGAGTTCAAGGACATCCCGGCCAAGCTCTACGACGCGCAGATCGTGACCAAGGAGAACATCGCCTCCACGATCATCGCGGACAACGTCTACAAGGCGGCCGACATCTGCACCGCCGAGTACAAGGCGGCCTGCGAGGCCGCGGGCATCAAGTAGCCCGCCCCGCCCCACGGAACCGGTCCGGCGCACCCCGCCCCGTCCACGCCCCGCGAGCGGGGGCGGGGGCGCCGGACTCCCCTCGCGGTACCCGACGTACCTCGCAGCACTTCTCGCACCACATCCCCGCCGGTCAGGCGGCGAAGGAGATGATTCACGTGTCCGCTACGCCCGTGCTGGCGTTGCGCGGGGTCTCCAAGCGGTTCGGCGCCGTCCAGGTGCTCACCGATGTCGATCTGGAGATCCATGCCGGAGAGGTCGTCGCCCTGGTGGGCGACAACGGCGCCGGCAAGTCGACCCTCGTCAAGACGATCTCGGGTGTCCACCCGATCGACGAGGGCACCATCGAGTGGGACGGCCGTCCCGTCCAGATCACCAAGCCCCACGACTCCCAGAACCTCGGGGTCGCGACCGTCTACCAGGACCTGGCGCTCTGCGACAACCTCGACGTCGTCGCCAACCTCTTCCTCGGCAGCGAGCTCAGCTCCGGCACCGTCCTGGACGAGATCGCCATGGAGAAGCGTGCCCGGGAGCTGCTGGACACCCTGTCCATCCGGATCCCGTCCGTCCGTATCCCCGTCGCCGCCCTCTCCGGCGGTCAGCGCCAGGTCGTGGCCATCGCCCGCGCCCTGATCGGCGACCCGAAGATCGTCATCCTGGACGAGCCCACCGCCGCCCTCGGCGTCGAGCAGACCGCACAGGTGCTCGACCTCGTGGAGCGGCTGCGCGAGCGCGGCCACGGCGTCATCCTCATCAGCCACAACATGGCCGACGTCCGCGCGGTCGCCGACAAGGTCGCCGTGCTCCGCCTCGGCCGCAACAACGGTGTCTTCGACGTGAAGGACACCACCCACGAGACGATCATCGCCGCCATCACCGGTGCCACGGACAACGCCGTGACCCGCAGGCAGGCCCGTACGGCCGCGGCCGCGAAGGAGGACGCCAAGTGAGCGACCTCGCCAAGACCACCCCCCAGGACGCCCAGGGCGGGGCGGCGGAGCAGTCCGCGGCGCCCGTACCGGCCGTCGACCCCCGCCTCCTCGTCCGCGAGGAGGGCCTCAAGGGCTACTGGACCGAGTTCACCCGCAAGATCCGCGGCGGCGAGCTCGGCTCCCTGCCCGTGATCCTCGGCCTGATCGTCATCGCCGTCGTCTTCCAGCTCCAGAACAGCAACTTCCTGTCCGCGAGCTCGGTCGCCAACGTCGCCGTCTACGCCTCCGGCCTCGGCATCATGGCCGTCGGCATCGTCTTCGTGCTCGTCCTCGGCGAGATCGACCTCTCCATGGGCTCGGTCGCCGGTGTCGGCGCCGCCGTGTGGGCCGGGCTCCAGGTGAGCAACGGCGTGAACGAGTGGCTGTCCATCGTGCTCGCGGTGCTCACCGGCACCGTGATCGGCGCGCTGCACGGCTTCTTCTTCGCCAAGATCGGCGTCCCCGCCTTCGTGGTCACCCTTGCCGGCTTCCTGGGCTGGATGGGCTTCCAGGAGTGGCTGATGGGCGGCGAGGGCTCCATCAACACGCCGTCCGGCAGCGTGGTGGAGAGCCTCACCAACCACTTCTTCGCCGACAAGATCGCCGCCTACGGCCTGGCCCTCGTCGCGATCGCCGCGTACCTCTTCTCGCTGCTGCGCGACAGCAGCCGCCGCAAGGCCGCGCTGCTGCCGGCCCGCCCGGTCTCCGAGATCGCGCTGCGCACCGCCGTCGTCGCGGTCCTGGTCCTCCTCGTGGCGTACGTCATGAACGAGCCCGCCGGTGCCCGCGGCCTGCCGCTCGCCCTGGTGCTCTTCCTGGCCGTCCTCGTGATCGCCGACTTCGTCGCCCGCCGCACCCTCTTCGGCCGCAAGGTCTTCGCGGTCGGCGGCAACGCCGAGGCGGCCCGCCGCGCCGGCATCAACGTCGACGGGGTCAGGATCGCCGTCTTCGCGATCTCCGGCACCCTGGCGGCCTTCGGCGGCCTGTTCATCGCCAGCCTCTCCGGCGGCGCCACCAAGAGCCTCGGCGGCGGCAACACGCTGATGCTGGTGATCGCCGCGGCCGTGATCGGCGGCACCAGCCTCTTCGGCGGCCGCGGCAAGGTCTGGTCCGCACTCCTGGGCATGATCGTGATCCAGTCGATCCAGCAGGGTCTGAACATGATCGGCATGTCCAACGCGATCCAGAACATGATCACCGGCGCGGTGCTGCTCGCCGCCGTCGTGATCGACTCGGTCTCCCGCCGTACGCAGAAGACCGCCGGCCGCGCGTAACGCTCACCACAGTCGCCCGGCGCCGAGAACCGGCGCCGGGCACTGTCGCGTCCGGACCAGTGACCCCCTGTCGGGGGTATCGGCGTGTCGGCCGGGGGAATGCCGCGCAAGCCTCGGCCCGATGCCCACGATCCAAGACGGAACATTAGACTCGACAAATCGGCAAGCTCGACCAGTTCAAACGCAAGGAGGCACGGGTGGCTCTGCTGACCCGTATCAGGGGACCGCGAGATCTGGACCGGCTCTCCTCGGAACAGCTGGACCGGCTGGCCGAAGAGATCAGGTCGTTCCTCGTGGACGCCGTCTCCAAGACCGGCGGGCACCTCGGTCCCAACCTCGGCGTGGTCGAGCTGACCATCGCCCTGCACCGCGTCTTCGACTCCCCCAAGGACAAGGTCCTCTGGGACACCGGCCACCAGAGCTATGTGCACAAGCTGCTCACCGGCCGCCAGGACTTCTCCAAGCTCAAGATGAAGGGCGGCCTGTCCGGCTACCCCTCGCAGGCCGAGTCCGAGCACGACGTCATCGAGAACTCGCACGCCTCGACCGTCCTCGGCTGGGCCGACGGACTCGCCAAGGCCAACGAGATCCTCCGCAAGGACGACCACGTCGTCGCCGTCATCGGCGACGGGGCCCTCACCGGCGGCATGGCCTGGGAGGCGCTCAACAACATCGCCGCCGCCAAGGACCGCCCGCTCGTCATCGTCGTCAACGACAACGAGCGCTCCTACGCCCCGACCATCGGCGGCCTCGCCAATCACCTGGCGACCCTGCGCACCACCGACGGCTACGAGCGCTTCCTCGCCCGCGGCAAGGACATCCTGGAGCGCACCCCCGTCGTCGGGAAGCCGCTCTACGAGACCCTGCACGGCGCCAAGAAGGGCCTGAAGGACTTCATCGCCCCGCAGGGCATGTTCGAGGACCTCGGCCTGAAGTACGTCGGGCCGATCGACGGCCACGACATCGAGGCCCTGGAGTCCGCGCTCACCCGCGCCAAGCGCTTCGGCGGCCCGGTCATCGTCCACTGCATCACGCAGAAGGGCCGCGGCTACGAGCCCGCCCTCGCCGACGAGGCCGACCGCTTCCACGCCGTCGGCAAGATCCATCCCGACACCGGCCTGCCGATCTCCTCGTCCGGGGCCGACTGGACCGGCGTCTTCGCCGACGAGATGGTCGCGCTCGGCAAGGAGCGCGAGGACATCGTCGCGATCACGGCCGCGATGCTCCAGCCGGTCGGCCTCGACCGGTTCGCCAAGGAGTTCCCCGGGCGGGTGTTCGACGTCGGCATCGCCGAGCAGCACGCCGCGGTCTCCGCGGCCGGGCTCGCCACCGGCGGTCTGCATCCGGTCTTCGCGGTCTACGCGACCTTCCTCAACCGGGCCTTCGACCAGGTCCTCATGGACGTGGCCCTGCACAAGTGCGGTGTCACCTTCGTCCTGGACCGGGCCGGTGTCACCGGCACCGACGGCGCCTCCCACAACGGCATGTGGGACATGTCGATCCTCCAGGTCGTGCCCGGTCTGCGGCTCGCCGCGCCGCGCGACGCCGACCAGGTCCGCGCCCAGTTGCGCGAGGCCGTCGAGGTCACCGACGCCCCCACCGTGGTCCGCTTCTCCAAGGGCGCGGTCGGCCCGGCCGTCCCCGCCGTGCGCCGGGTCGGCGGCATGGACGTGCTGCGCGAGGCCGGCACCGACACGCCCGACGTGCTCCTGGTCTCCGTGGGCGCGCTCGCGCCGATGTGCCTGGAGATCGCCGGCCTCCTCGACCGGCAGGGCATCTCCACCACCGTCGTGGACCCCCGCTGGGTCAAGCCGGTCGACGAGGCCCTCGCCCCGCTCGCCGAGCGGCACCGGGTGGTCGTCACCGTCGAGGACAACAGCCGCGTCGGCGGCGTCGGCTCCGCCGTCGCCCAGGCGCTGCGCGACGCGGGCGTGGACATGCCGCTGCGTGACTTCGGCATCCCGCCGCGCTTCCTCGACCACGCCTCGCGCGGTGAGGTCCTCGCCGAGATCGGTCTGACCGCCCCGGACATCGCGCGCCAGGTCACCGGTCTCGTCTCGCGGCTCGACGGCCTCACCGAGAGCAGCAGCCAGGCCGTGGAGCCCGCCCGCGACTGAGGCCCGGGCAGCCGCCCCGGCGGTAACACCGCGTCACCATTGGGCCGGTCGGACCACCCTTACGGGTGCCGACCGGCCCTTGTGCGTGCATTCTGGGCTGAGGACGGGCAGCCCCAGTGCCAGGAGGTGCGACGGTGAGTACGGACCAGCAGCCACGCGCGAATTCCGGGATGTTCCGGACGAAAACGGTCGAACAGTCGATTCGTGACACGGAGGAACCGGAGCACGCGCTCAAGAAATCCCTCTCCGCGTGGGATCTGACCGTCTTCGGCGTCGGTGTCATCATCGGCACCGGCATCTTCGTCCTCACCGGCAAGGTCGCCAAGGAGAACGCGGGCCCCGCCACCGCGCTCGCCTTCGTCGCCGCGGGCATCGTCTGCGCCCTGGCGGCCCTGTGCTACGCGGAGTTCGCCTCGACCGTCCCGGTGGCCGGCTCGGCGTACACCTTCGCGTACGCCTCCATCGGAGAGCTGCCCGCCTGGATCATCGGCTGGGACCTCGTCCTGGAGTTCGCGCTCGGCACCGCCGTCGTCGCCGTCGGCTGGTCCGGATACGTGCGCTCCCTCATGGATAACGCCGGATGGCACCTACCCGCCTGGATGGAAGGACCGGACGCACCGGGCGGAACCTTCGACATCCTCGCCTTCGTCCTGGTCCTGGTGCTGACCGCGATCCTCGTCGTCGGCATGAAGCTGTCCGCCCGGATCACCGCCCTCGTCGTCGCCATCAAGGTGACCGTGGTCATGATCGTGATCATCGCGGGCCTGTTCTTCGTCGTCGGCGACAACTACAAGCCCTTCATCCCGAAGGCCGTCACCCCCGAGGGCGGCGGCTCCAACTGGGACTCGCCCCTGGTCCAGCTCCTGTTCGGCTACGAGCCGACCAACTTCGGCGTCATGGGCATCTTCACCGCCGCCTCCGTCGTCTTCTTCGCCTTCATCGGCTTCGACGTCGTCGCCACCGCCGCCGAGGAGACCAAGCTCCCGCAGCGCGACATGCCCCGCGGCATCCTCGGCTCGCTCTTCATCTGCACGGTGCTCTACGTGGCCGTGGCCCTCGTCGTCACCGGCATGCAGCACTACACCGAGCTGTCCACCAGCGCCCCGCTCGCCGACGCCTTCAAATCCGTCGGACACCCGTTCTACGCGGGCGTCATCAGCTTCGGCGCCGCCGTCGGCCTCACCACGGTCTGTCTGATCCTGCTGCTCGGCCAGACCCGCGTCTTCTTCGCGATGAGCCGCGACGGGCTGCTGCCCCGCTTCTTCTCGGTGACGCACCCGAAGTTCAAGACCCCGTACCGCCCGACCATCCTGCTCGGCGTCGTCATCGCGATCGTCGCCGGCTTCACCAGCATCAACGAGCTGGCGACGCTGGTGAACATCGGCACCCTCTTCGCCTTCGTGATGGTCGCCGCCGGCGTGATCATCCTGCGCCGCACCCGCCCGGACCTGCACCGCGCCTTCCGCACCCCGTGGGTCCCGGTGCTGCCGATCCTCTCCATCGCCGCCTCGCTCTGGCTGATGCTCAACCTGCCCGGCGAGACCTGGTTCCGCTTCGCGGTGTGGATGGCGATCGGCGTCGTCGTCTACTTCCTGTACGGGCGCAGCCACAGCCGCCTCGGCCGGATGGGCCCGGACGCGAAGTACTGACGCCCGCTCAAGGCAGGCTGCGCGGACCCGCGCAGACGGCGCCCGTCTCCTCGACCCGCCGCCGCAGCTCCCGGTCGGCCGTGACCACCAGGCACGGCCGGCCGGCCGCGTTCCGGGCCAGCTCCGCGATCAGGTCGTCCCCGCTGCCCGGGGCCTCCTCGACCCGTACGCCGGGGACGGAGGCCACGCCGCGGGCCCGGCCCTCGACGACGAGGACGATCTCGTACGGGCCGGTGAACGGCCCGTCCTCGGGGCCGCCGCGTTCGGCGAGCCGGTCGCGCAGCCGCTCGGCGGCCCCGCGCCGGTCCCTCCACCAGCCGTCGGGGACCGAGCCCACGACATTGGCGCCGTCGACGACGAGCAGGGGATGTGTCATGCCCTCAGGATGCCCCGCTTCATCCGCCGGTGGCGGGCGACTTGCGCACCTCGTCCGGGATGCTCAGGTCCTCGCGGATCGCCCTCCACAGCCGGGAGGCGTGGGGCTCGTGGGCGACGACCCGGTTGGGGTCCCGCTTGTCGTAGGCGACCGGGAGCATGATCGTCTCCATGGTGGCCGGGTCGATGCCGTCCAGGCTGCGGGCGTAGTCGCTCAGCGCGGTGAGCGAGGCCAGCTCGGAGTCGGTGGTGAGCGCCTTCGTCATCGAGTCGGCGATCTCGTACGTCTTGGCGGGGCTGCCGAGCAGGTCCTGCTTCTTGACCTCGGTCAGCAGGGCGGTGAGGAACTTCTGCTGGTTGCCGATGCGGCCGAGGTCGCTGCCGTCGCCGACCCCGTACCGGGTACGGACGAAGGCGAGCGACTGCGTGCCGTCGAGGCGCTGGGGGCCGGCGGCCAGGTCGAGACCGGAGTTGCGGTCCTTGATGGGCTCGTCGATCTCGACGGTCACCCCGCCGATGGCGTCGACCAGGTCCTTGAACCCGGCGAAGTCGATCTCCAGGTAGTGGTCGAGCCGGACGCCGGACATCGTCTCGACGGTCTTCATCACACAGGCCGGTCCGTACTGCGCGTACACCGAGTTGAACATCACGCGCTGCGCGGCCGGAGCCGTCCCGCCGCCCTTGCGGCCGCACTCCGGCCGGGTCACCAGGGTGTCGCGGGGGATGCTCACCGCCACGGCGCTCGACCGGCCCTCGGGTATGTGCACCACCAGCGCGGTGTCCGACCGCGCCCCACTCACCGCGGCCCCGTCCAGCGCCCCGTTGGCCCCGGCCCGCGAGTCCGATCCGAGCACCAGCAGGTTCTGCCCCGACATGGGCGCCTTCGGCGGACGGTTGTCGCCGAGCTCCTTGTCGAGGTCGACGGCGGCCTTGATGTTGCCGTCGAGGCTGGCGTACGTCCAGTACAGGCCACCACCGGCGGCGAGGATGAGGACGAGGAGCGTCAGCAGGACGATGCGCAGCGGGCGCCGGCGCTTCGGCGCGTTCCTGCGCCGGGAGCCGCGGGAGTCGTCGCGCCGGGGCTCGTTCCTCACCGTGGGGTCTTGGTAGGTCATGGCTGGTCGAGTCTCTTCCGTCGAAATCGTGTGACTAGTATGCGGATCGCTCATGGAGGGGGGTCCGGGGTGCCGACGCCCGTGAACGCCGGGTGAAGCGTGTGACAAACTTCGGGGCGATGAGCAGGTGGAGAGGCGGACGGTAGTCGTGATCCGTGGCAGGAACAGAGGTCGGAACGCGGACCTCGGGTCGCCCACGTGGGGACACACCGCCGTCCGGGACGAGGAGCCGGCCCGGGCTCCGTCGAGCCGCTGGCTGTTCACCGGCGGCGACGGCCGGATGACCGCGTACGCGACCTCCGCCGCCGGCGTCGTGCGCTGGACCGAGACCGCCCCGGGCACCTTCGACGGACCCACGACGGTCGCGGTCGAGGGCTGGGACGGCCGGCTGAGCCTCGCCGCCAGCGCCGAAGGCTATGTCTACTTCGCGGGTCTCCGGCGCTCCGCCGAGTCCGGCGCCCGCCACGTCGTCGTCAGCACGCAGTACCAGACGGGACGCCCGCTGATCGACTGGCACGACCTCGGCCGGCCCGCCGCCGCAGGGGCGGAGGCCGACGACGAGGTCGTGAGCGGACCGGTCGTCGTCGTCAACCAGGTCTCGGGCTCCGTGCACGTCCTGGTGTCCCTGCGCCACGGGGGCGTCCTGCGGCGCAGCCGCACCGGCGACGGCCGCTGGGGCCGCTGGAAGACCGTCACCCCGCAGACCTACCCGGGGCAGCTCACGGCCGCCATGCCCACCGGCGGTCCGCTGGAGGTCCTGGCGGTCGACGCGGCGGGCACGGTGGACCGCTGGGTCGGGGCGGGAGGCGGCCGCTTCGAGCTGAGGGATCGTTTCGGCATGGCGCTGGCCGACGGCACCCAGACGGCTCTCGAGACCGCCCGGAAGCGCACCACGTACCTCTGGCGCTACCCGGGTGACGGCTCGCTCCTCGCCTGGCGTGCCAGAAGCGCGAAGGATGCCGGCGGTGTGCTGCCGCTGGGCGGCGCCGGCGGCGTGGGACGGCCCGGCGTGGGCCGCGCCACCATAGGCGGCTACGACTGCACCGTCCTGGCGCAGACCGGCGCCCACGGAGGAGCCGAGGTCACCGCGTACGTCACCGAGAACGAGGGGTACGGCACCTGGTGGGCGCCCCTGGGCGACCCCGGCACGCCCGTCCACGCCCCGCAGCCCGGAGTGGACGGCGCGGGCAACCTCGTCGTCGCGGCGCTCGACGGCACGGGAGCCCTGCTGCTGGCCCGTCAGGACCCCGGTCAGGACGGTCTCGCCTTCGGGCCGTGGACCCGGGAGGGTAGCCACGCGCCGTCAGCCGGAGCCGGGCAGGGGTAGCCGCTCGGACACCTCGAGGGAGAGATGGCCCTCCGAGGTGTAGAACGGCGTCGCTGCCAGCTCGTGCCCGGGCGTGGTCGCCGAGGGCGCGAAGACCATCGGAGCCCGGCTGACGACGTCGACCTCGGCGGAGCGCTTGCGGCCGAGCCGCACCTCCTGCGTGACCCCCTCGAAACTCACCGCCAGAAAGACGTCCCAGACACCGGTGCCCAGCGGCCAGCCGTCGGACATCTGCCGCAGATTGATGCGGGTGGAGAACCGGCCCATGGCGCGGGGCTTGCCCTTCGAGTTCAGCAGGGTCTCGTCCCGGCGGGCGGTGACGGAGAACCGCTCCTCCGCCCCGGTGAGACGATGCCGCAGCACCACCTTCGTGGCACGCTCACGCGTGGTGAGCTGCTCGAAGAACGCGTGCCCGTCGAGCAGGAGCAGCGAACCGTTCCACCGCATGCCGGTCAGCTCCTGATTCACCGTCATCTTGTCGGTGATGTCGAAGAGTTCGTCCGGCAGTGGGACGGCCGGGTCGCGGAAGAACGGCAGCAGCGTGTAGACCCGGCCGTCCTCCACCTTCTTCTTCGGCGCCGGCCGCGTCTTGTCCGCCTCGTACGCCGCCATCTGCGCGGCCTCGGCGTGATGGCCCCCAGCGATCAGAGCGAACCGGACCGCCAGCGGACGCGGCAGCAGGGCCAGCGCGGTCGGCGGGACGTGATCGCGCAGCAACTCGGCGGCCGCCCACAGGGTCCGCTCGCGTTCCGCCTGGCTGTCCGAGGCGAGCAGCAGCGGCCCGGTCGCCTTGCCCAGGTCCGCCTCCAGGTGACGGGAGATCAGCAGGTCCTGCCGCGGCCCCGGCGGCAGCAGCGAGCCGAGCAGTGCGATCATCCGCGCCACCAGGGCGATCCGCTGGGACAGCGCCACGGAACCGGTCTGCGTCGGGCCCTTGATCACACAGGTCTCGTGGGCCACCACCGCGATGTTGTCGGCACGGACGAGGGCGGCCGCCGTGAACGCCTGGTCCTCGCCGATCGTCATGTCGGTGGGGAACTCCAGGCCGCAGCGCCGCACCATGCTGGTCCGGAACAGCTTGTCCGGTGTCAGCGACCAGTACACGCGCGAACCGTAGAGGTCCACCGAGTCCTCGGTCTTGCGGAACATCGACGTCGCCACCGCGTGCTTGCCGGAACTCTCCAGCTTGCCGAGCACCACGTCCGCCTCGTGGGCGTCGGCCGAGCCGACCATCAGCTCGAGCGCGTTCGGGGTGAGCCGGTCGGCGCCCGTCAGGAACAGCAGATACCGGCCGGTGGCCTGGCTCATGCCCCAGTTACGGGCCTCGGCCGTGGACAGCCCCCGGCGGAACTGGCCGGCGCGCAGCCAGCCGGCGTAGCGGTGCTCGGCCTCGGCCAGCAGGGAGGCACCTTCGTCGGTCGAGCCGTCGTCGACCGCGATGACCTCCATGCGGTCGGTGCCGATCGACTGGGCGAGGAGCGAGTCGAGGCACGCCGGCAGCGTGCGGGCCTGGTCCCGGACATGGAGGACCACGGTGACGTCCCGGATGTCTGCCGGGTGCACGGGTACGGAGGTGGTCATGGTCCGGCGCCTATCCGTTCTGCGGGGGGACGGTGGTCCCGGGCCACGGCATCTCGCCGGTGAAGTCCGACCACTGCCAGTTCTGGAATTCGGTGGTGAGCTGCTGCTCGGGGAACACCCCGGCCCGCCCCTCCAGGCTGCCGACGAACACGTTCACCGGGGCGGTGACCTGGTCGCCGTCCGGGGTGGCCACCGTGTAGGTGAACCGGTCGTAGCCGGTGAACCCCTGGTAGGGCAGGTAGCCGAGCCAGCCGTCCTGACCCAGTTGCGCGGCGCCGAAGCGCGGCTGGGAGACCGCGATCGGAGTGCTGCCCGGGGGCACGGCGGCGAGCACGTCGACCGCACCCTGCGTGCCGGGGGCGACGACGATCCGCAGGCCGGGCGCGAACATAGTGCGGATGAGGAGGGAGCGGTCGCGCAGCGAGGCCGTGCGGACCGTCTTGCGGGAGTCGCGCCCGGGCACCGCCACGGCGATGTGGGGGCGCAACCGGGGTTCCTTCTTCTTCGGCCGCTTCACCCGGACCGAGAAGAACCCGACACCGTTCGCGCCGGGCTCGGCCCGCACGCGGTACCAGCGCTGCTTGGGGAAGTAGTCCACGTGCTGGACCGCCAGGATCTCCGCCGCGTCGGCGAAATACTTCTCCTGGAGGTACGCGTAGCCGAACGGGGCGTTCTCGACGGCGACGGAGAGCGCCAGTTGGACGACGTCGCCGGGGGCGACACCGGTGAAGGG
The DNA here is from genome assembly GCF_040612775.1 of Streptomyces sp. NPDC006339. NCBI lineage: Bacteria > Bacillati > Actinomycetota > Actinomycetes > Kitasatosporales > Streptomycetaceae > Streptomyces > Streptomyces sp. NPDC006339. The sequence continues at coordinate 167,615 of NZ_JBEXQW010000010.1, read as the reverse complement.
GGGAACGGAGCAGTAGAGCGCGGCATGGACCACGCCCGGGGAGCTCTCCTCGTTGCCGACGGCCCTGCCGCGGCACAGCAAGTGGTTCATGGACCGGCCTTACAGATCGCGGGCGGGAGTGACACGGGACTTCGTGCGGTGCTGGAACGTGGCCTCGTCGAGCCACCCCATCTCCTCGTATGAGAAGGTCCGCCGGTCCAGGTCCTTCACCCAGTGGGTGGGGACGAGCTGCTGGGTCACCAGCGCGCGGGCCACGAACCGCGCCACCTCGACGGCCCCGTCGGCCCGCAGGTGCACGTTGTCGGCGTCCTGCACGACCGGCATCAGGGGCTCACCGGGCCGCAGATAGGTGAAGACCCGCTTGGTCTCCTCGGGCCCCAGCTCCTCCCACCACTGCAGGCTCTGGCCGTACACGTCGATGAGGGGGACGAACTCCTCCTGGGCGAGCTGCCGCATGGCCACGGGGTAGTCGCCGAGGAACCGGCTCACGTTGCCGTGCCGGTCGATCCGGCGCCGCTCGAACGGCATCATCAGGATCGGATGCGCCTGACGCTCCCGGGCACCCGTGACGTACGCCCGCAAGTGCTCGATGAAGTCCTCGAACGGCTCCGTGTGGATACCCGGGTCCGGCTTCCAGTCGATCTGCCCGAAGGCCATGATCAGATAGTCACCGGGGGCCATGGTGTCGAGGATCCACTGAAGCCGTCCGCGTTCCCGGAAGCTCTTCGTGCTCGCACGGCCCCGGGAGCAGTTGACGACCTCCACCTCGTCGGTGAGGAACAGATCCAGTGCCTGCCCCCAGCCCATCATCGGCAGATGACTGACCGGCCGCGTGACCGTGCCCGAACCTCCGGACAGGAAGATCCTGGTCCGGTGGCCCTCATGTGCGTTCGTGTAGGTCATGACCCTCCCTCGTTCCACCCCGCCCGGCGGACGGCCCCTCAGAGCTCCTGGACTTCCTGCCGGCTGAGCACCGAGGCGATGGCGCGCTCGAAGCCCGACTGGGACGAGGACGCGCTCGTGGGGTCCTGCTGGCGTACGTCGACCACGTGCCCCGTCATGCGGGACACCAGCACGTCGAGGGCGCTGCGCGCCACGGTCTCGGAGGACAGCAGGCTGCCCGCCGGCTCCTGCCCGAAGGCGTTGGTCCGCATCGGGGTCGCGGTCCGCTCGGGGTTGACGCAGTTGACCCGCACACCGTCCTCCGCCCACTCCTCGGCGAGCGCCTGGGTCAGGTTGACCACGGCCGCCTTCGTGGAGGAGTACAGGCTGTACTCGGAGCGGCCCCGCGTGTAGCTGCTGGACGTGAACAGCAGGAGCTGGCCGTGGGACTCCGCGAGGTACTTGTAGGAGAAGCGCGCGATGTTCACCGGGGCGAGGTAGTTGACCTCGGTCGCCTCCCGGATGGTGTCGGTGTCGGTGTCGGCCAGCCGGCCCGTGCGCAGCACGCCCGCGGTGTTCACCACGTAGTCGATCCGGCCGGTCTCCGCGTACGCCTTCGCGAGCGCTTCCTCGATGTGCGCCGGGTTCTCCACGTGCGTGCCGGTCGTGGACCGGCCGAGCGCGTACACCGTCGCACCGGCGGCCTCGGCGAGCCGGGCGATGTCCGCGCCGATGCCGTACGAGCCGCCGAAGACCAGAACCGTGCGGCCGTGCAGCGCCTCCCGGTAGGATTCCTCGCCGACCGCCGCCGGAGCCGTGGACGAGGCCAGTTGGAACAGCTTGTCGGCGATGAACACGTCGACGGGCTGGGTGACCTTCATGTTGTACTCGTCGCCCATGACCACGTGGACCGGCACGTCCGGCAGGTACTTGATGACGACCGAGCAGTCGTCGGTGGCCTCGAAGGACGGATCGGCCAGCGCCAGTTCGTAGGCCCTGCGGATGGTGGACAGGTGGAAGCCCTGCGGCGTCTGGCCGCGGCGCAGCCGGGAGCGGTCCGGCACCTCGGTGATGAACTCGCCGTCGTCGCCGTGGGTGCGGGTCACGATGATGGTGTCGGAGGACGGGATCGCGACGTCCACGGCCTGGTAGCGCTCCAGGGCCCGCACGCACTCCTTGACCACGCGCTGGGAGAGCAGCGGCCGTACGGCGTCGTGGAACAGCAGGCAGGCGTCCTCGCCGTCGGCCAGGCCGTCGGATATGTGCCGGATGGCCACACTGGTGGTCTCGCTGCGGGTCGCACCGCCGGGCAGGACCCGGGAGACCTTGCCCAGTCCCGCCCTGGCGACGATCTTCTCGGCCTCCGTCACGTAGTCCGGGGCCATGAGGACGATGATCTCGTCCACCTCGGGGGAGTTCTCGAAGACGCACAGAGTGTGTTCGAGGATCGACTTCCCCGCGATCTTCAGGAGCTGCTTCGGGATCGAGAGGCCGACGCGCTGCCCGGTGCCGCCGGCGAGGACGACGGCGACGGTACGACGGCGGGTGGCAGGACTGGTCACGATCTCCGGTCTCCTGGGTGAAGGGTGGGTGTGGCTGGCGGTGTTGCGGGGCGGGCAGGGGGCGCGCCCTAGGCGAGGATCTGCGCCTGCTCCGGGTACTCGATCGGGAAGTCCCCCACACCGCGCCGGTACAGGTCGTTCGCCGCGGCGTTGAACCGGACGACGGACGGCGGGTAGTCCGGGCCGAGCAGGTATTCCTTCAACTGCTCGCGGTACGCGGCCATGGTGTCCCGCTCGGGGTGGAGCATGGCGTCCAGGGCTTCGGCCAGACCGTTGCAGTCCAGGTCCAGCAGGTACGACGCGTACGCCGTGCGCTGCTCGTTGCGGAACTGGTCGTCCGGCAGACCCTCGAGGTTGAAGATCGCGTACGGCTTGCGGGTCGCGACGAAGTCCGAGACCACGCTGGACATGTCACCGATGAGCAGGTCCGAGTGGTTGAAGCAGTCGTTGAGCGTCGGGATCCGGTCCAGCACCACGTGGTGCGCCTCGTCCGGCACCGCGCTCCAGTAGAGGTCCCCGGCCTGGTTGCGGCTGCGCCGGATCCGCGCCGTGCGTTCGGCCTCGGTGAGGTCCGGGTACGGGGAGCGGACGCCGCGCTCGGAGAGGTCGGCGATGCGCTTGTCGATGCGGGCGAGCTTGCGCGCGGCGGTTCTGGCGTCCGACGAGCTGCGCCCGAAGCGACGGGCGTTGTCCTCCTCCAGGAGGGCGATGATGCGCCGGTGGGCGGCGCCGGCCGCGGCGGACCGGGAGCCGGTCAGCGGATGCGGCTTGTAGATGATCCTCAAGCGCCGCTCGTGGGCGAGCAGCGTCTCGATCAGCTTCTCACCGGCCGGGATGACCGAGGTGTAGCAGGCGTCGTCGGTCCAGCCCTCCCACGTCGGCGCGTAGATGACGGTGGGCACCGGCTGGCTGGTCTGCCCGGTCCAGCGGTGCAGGGACATGAGCTGGGGGCGGCCGACCTCGACGATCTGGTCGTGGCGCACGGCGTGCTTGATGCGCTCGTAGCGGTCGCGGCCGGCGCGGCCGGCCACCCAGATCTCGTCGAAGACCTTGCTGACGCGGTTGCTGCTGGCCGCCTTGTCGCTGTCGCCGTGGCCGATGAAGACGTGCTTGACGTCGTGGCGCTGGAGCATGTGCACGTTCTTGCCGGCGTTGCCGGGGTACAGGCAGACGCGCAGCTCCGGCATCTCGACCCGGGCCAGGTACTCGGCCTTGGGGACGCAGATGACCGGTACGGAGGTGGCGTCCAGATAGCGCAGGGTGGCCCGCTCGCGCAGCACGATGATGGGGCGCAGATCCATCGCCTCCAGCGACTCCAGCCACATGTTCACCTGGTACATGAAGTCCCGGGAGATCGCGGCGAAGGTGAAGTAGAGGGCGACCTGGGGGCGGTACCGGGCGAGCTCGTGGTTGAGCTCGTCGATGGCGGTGTCGGCGGAGGGCAGGATCAGCGCGTTGCGGGCGCCCGGCAGCAGGACGAGCAGCGCGATGTAGCCGGCGGAGACCGAGAGGATGCCGCCGTAGGTGACGAACCTCCAGTTGTCGGTCGCCATCGTGCCGAGCGCGCCGGCGAACAGCGGGACGTCCAGGTGCAGCGTCTTGCGGACGTGCTTGTTCATCAGGAACGGGTGGGGCATGCGCCGGATGCCGAGGGACTCCATGTCGAGTCCGCGGGTGGTGTACGGCAGTTCGGCGCGCTTCTTGCGCACGTGCTTGAGGACCGCGCCGTACGCCAACTGGAGGGCGAAGAGCAGCAGCAGTCCGACCGCGGTCATCTGGATGACGAAGGAGTCGATGTCGGCCATCGCGCCGCACAGTCCGAGCAGTAGGAACTGCCGGATGAGGAAGCGGATGGTCAGGCCGAAGCGCGAGTCCCGGAGCCGGTCCAGGGTGGACGACTGGGCGCTGTGGAGGAGCAGGTCGGCGACGTAGCTGACGGCGGCCGAGACGGCGAACACCTTCAGGGACGGCAGCACGACCGCGGCCATCATGCCGACGAAGCTCAGCACCAGGGCGCTCGATATGAGGACACCCAGAAGGGCCTGACGACGCTGCTTGTTCATGGCCTCGAGGCCCCTCCTTGTCGGTGTCGTGACGCGGGTCACTTCGCGCCAGGACCTCGCCACGGTGGGGACGTGACTCTCGACCTGTGCAGATGCTGTAAAGCGTTTGGAAAGTATAAGCAGGGGTATCAGTGGCGCGAACCACGAGTGGACGTAAGGTGAATCCGCTGCGCGCGCGTGCCGAATAGTTATGGAACGATGCCGAAATCGTGCCCTGCGCCCGTACAACCCTGTCGCAGCGTCACCGCCGGATCACTTTCCGTGGCGGCTCGCGTGCGTTACCGCCGCTGCTCGAATCCGTACAGGGCGATGTTCCGGCGGCCGCTCGTCTTGACCGAGAAACCCATGCACAGCAGGGGTTCCGGCGACACCCGCACGGCGATTCCCTCCGGCTCCCGGTAGCGGAGGGAGGGGTCGACGGAAACATGACGGCGGCCGGCGGGTTCGCCCGTCCGGGCATGGACGGCGGAAATGTAGGTGTTTCCGCCCGAATCACGGGGATTTCGACCGTCGGATTTGCTGTAGGGATTTCCGGTGAGCTGGTAGATGTAATCGCCGTGGAGCGCGCACCCCTGAAACGTCTCGCCCTTCAGGAACGCGGCGCGCCCGATGCTGTGCAGCGGTGCTTCCTTCCCCGCCAGGACGTCCTGGAGCCGGTGCACGGAATACCCGTGTTCCTCGCCCTGCCGGTAGCTGATGAGGAGCCGCCCGGTGGTCATGTCCACCGCCGGATGGACGCGGCTGCTTCCCTTGGGTGCCAGCCGGTGGTGCCGCACACCACGGTCGTCGCTGTCCAGGACCGCCCCGTCCCGGAACCGCACACGGGCGACCGCCCGCCCGTATCCCGTCCTGGGGTGCGCCTGCGACTCCATCCACAGCCACACGGTGTCGCCCTCGGGTTCGACGCCCATCGAGACGCCGTGACCGAAGCCCCGCAGATACATCCGGCCCAGGCGCTCGCCGGCGCTCGAGAAGCGGGTGACGCACAGATCGCCGGCCCGCTTCCGGTCCTCCGCGTCCACCGGCCCCTTCTCCCCGCGCAGGGTCAGGCCGCCCTGCGCGAGCTGCACCACGTACACATCACCACGGGTGTCGTCGAAGGCCAGCGACTGCGGTCCGGTGGTGTCGTTGAGCGCGGTGGGGCGCCACAGCCGGGTGGGACGGGCGATGTCGAACGCCCCCGCGATCGCGGGGGCCGCGGGGGCCTCGTCGCCCTCCTTCGACTCCTCGGTCTCCTCGTCGGCCCACAGGGTCACTCCCGCCAGACCACCGAGCGCCAGTGAGGCCGCTCCCGCCACGAGGACGCTGCGGCGGCTGATTCCGGGGCCGGGGGTTGCCATGGTGCGGGCCGTTCTGCCGGGGGACAAGATCCACCATTCTGTCACCCTCCGTTCACGGGTCGAACAGAGGACCGGCACCGCCGGGGGCCTGACGAAAAAAAGGGTGCCCGCCCCTCGAAGAGGGACGGGCACCCGACGGTCCGCACGGACCTACCGCGTTACGCCGGCACGCTCGCCACGCCCTGCTCCAGGAACCGCTTGCCGTTGACGCGCTCGGAGACGCCCTCGCGGTCCAGGTACGGCGTGATGCCGCCCAGGTGGAAGGGCCAGCCCGCGCCCGTGATCAGGCAGAGGTCGATGTCCTGCGCCTCGGCGACGACACCCTCCTCCAACATCAGGCCGATCTCCTGCGCCACCGCGTCCAGGACGCGCCTCCGGGCCTGCTCCTCGGTCAGGACGGTGTCGCCCTGCTTCAGGAGGGCGGCGACCTCCGGGTCCAGCTCCGGCTTGCCGGAGTCGTACACGTAGAAGCCGCGCTTGCCGGCCTCGACGACCGCCTTCAGGTTGGGGGAGACCTTGAAGCGCTCCGGGAAGGCGCGGTTCAGGGTCTCGGAGACGTGCAGGCCGATCGCCGGGCCGACGAGCTCCAGGAGGACCAGCGGGGACATCGGCAGACCCAGCGGCTCGACCGCCTTCTCCGCCGTGGCCACCGGGGTGCCCTCGTCGATGATGTTCTGGATCTCGCCCATGAAGCGGGTCAGGATGCGGTTCACGACGAACGCCGGGGCGTCCTTCGTCAGCACACCCGTCTTCTTCAGCTTCTTGGCGACGGCGAAGGCCGTGGCCAGCGAGGCGTCGTCGGTCTTCTCGCCGCGGACGATCTCCAGGAGCGGGAGGATCGCGACCGGGTTGAAGAAGTGGAAGCCGACCACGCGCTCCGGGTGCTGGAGCTTCGAGGCCATCTCGGAGACCGACAGCGAGGAGGTGTTGGTGGCGAGGATCGCGTGCGCCGGGGCGACCGCCTCGACCTCCGCGAACACCTTCTGCTTGACGCTCATCTCCTCGAACACGGCCTCGATGATGAAGTCCGCGTCCGCGAAGCCCTCGGCCTTGTCCAGGACACCGGAGACCAGGCCCTTGAGACGGTTGGCCTTGTCCTGGTTGATGCGGCCCTTGCCGAGCAGCTTGTCGATCTCGGCGTGGACGTAGCCCACGCCCTTGTCGACGCGCTCCTGGTCGATGTCGGTCAGGACGACCGGCACCTCCAGGCGGCGCAGGAACAGCAGGGCGAGCTGGGAGGCCATCAGACCGGCGCCGACGACACCGACCTTGGTGACCGGGCGGGCCAGCGACTTGTCCGGCGCGCCGGCCGGGCGCTTGGCGCGCTTCTGCACCAGGTTGAAGGCGTAGATGCCGGCGCGCAGCTCGCCGCCCATGATCAGGTCCGCGAGGGCCTGGTCCTCGGCGTCGAAGCCCTTCTGCAGGTCGCCGTCCTTGGCGGCCTCGATGATGTCGAGGGCGCGGTAGGCGGCCGGCGCGGCGCCGTGCACCTTGGAGTCGGCGACGAAGCGGCCCTTGGCGACGGCCTGGTCCCAGCCCTCGCCGCGGTCGATCTCCGGACGCTCGACCGTGACGTCGCCCTTGAGGACGGAAGCGGTCCAGATCAGCGACTGCTCCAGGAAGTCGGCGCCCTCGAAGATCGCGTCGGCGATGCCGAGCTCGAAGACCTGCTTGCCCTTGAGCTGCCGGTTCTGGTTGAGCGAGTTCTCGATGATGACCTGGACGGCCTTCTCCGCGCCGATCAGGTTCGGCAGGATCGTGCAGCCGCCCCAGCCGGGCACCAGGCCGAGGAAGACCTCGGGCAGCGAGAAGGCCGGCAGGGCCTTCGACACGGTGCGGTAGGTGCAGTGCAGACCGACCTCGACACCGCCGCCCATCGCCGCGCCGTTGTAGTACGCGAAGGTGGGCACGGCCAGGTTCGACAGCCGCTTGAAGACGTCGTGGCCGCCCTTGCCGATGGCCAGAGCGTCCTCGTGCCGCTTCAGCAGCTCGACGCCCTTGAGGTCGGCGCCGACGGCGAAGATGAACGGCTTGCCGGTGATGCCGACGCCGACGATCTCGCCGTTCGCGGCCTCGGCCTCGACCTGGTCGATCGCCGTGTTCAGGTTGGCGAGGGACTGCGGGCCGAAGGTGGTCGGCTTGGTGTGGTCGAAGCCGTTGTCCAGCGTGATCAGCGCGAACCGGCCCGCACCCGCGGGGAGTTCGAAGTGCCGTACGTGGGCGGACGTGACGACCTCGTCCGGGAAGAGCTCGGCGGCGCCCTTCAGAAGCTCTGCGGTGGTGCTCACTTGCTGCCTCCGGCGTCCTTGTGGTGGGGGTTCTCCCAGATGACCGTGGCGCCCATGCCGAAGCCGACGCACATGGTGGTGAGGCCGTAGCGGACCTCCGGCTGCTCCTCGAACTGACGGGCGAGCTGCGTCATCAGACGGACGCCGGAGGAGGCGAGCGGGTGGCCGTACGCGATGGCGCCGCCGTACTGGTTGACGCGGGCGTCGTCGTCGGCGATGCCGTAGTGCTCCAGGAAGGCGAGGACCTGGACGGCGAATGCCTCGTTGATCTCGAACAGGTTGATGTCGTCGATCGTCAGGCCGGCCTTGGCGAGGGCCTTCTCGGTGGCCGGGATCGGGCCGTAGCCCATGACCTCGGGCTCGACGCCGGCGAAGGCGTACGAGACCAGGCGCATCTTCACCGGGAGGTTGTTCTCGCGGGCGAAGTCCTCGGAGGCGATGATCGAGGCGGTGGCGCCGTCGTTCAGACCGGCCGCGTTGCCCGCGGTGACGTTGCCGTGGACGCGGAACGGCGTCTTCAGGCCCTCCAGCGACTCCAGGGTGGTGCCCGGACGCATCGGCTCGTCGGCCGTGACCAGGCCCCAGCCCGTCTCCCCGCCCTCGGGGGAGGTGCGGCGGACCGAGATCGGCACCAGGTCCTGCTGGATCTTGCCGTCGGCGTACGCCTTGGCGGCCTTCTCCTGCGAGCGCACGGCGTACTCGTCGGCGCGCCGCTTGGTGATGCTCGGGTAGCGGTCGTGCAGGTTCTCGGCGGTCATGCCCATGAAGAGGGCGGACTCGTCGACCAGCTTCTCGCTGACGAAGCGCGGGTTCGGGTCGACGCCCTCGCCCATGGGGTGACGGCCCATGTGCTCGACACCACCGGCGATGACGGCGTCGTACGCGCCGAAGGCGATGGAACCGGCGACCGAGGTCACGGCGGTCAGCGCACCGGCGCACATACGGTCGATGGAGTAGCCCGGCACCGACTGCGGCAGCCCGGCGAGGATGCCGGCGGTACGGCCGAGGGTCAGGCCCTGGTCACCGATCTGCGTGGTCGCGGCGATGGCGACCTCGTCGATCTTCTTCGGGTCGAGACCGGGGTTGCGGCGCAGCAGCTCCCGGATGGCCTTCACGACGAGGTCGTCGGCGCGGGTCTCGTGGTAGATGCCCTTCGGGCCCGCCTTGCCGAACGGGGTACGGACGCCGTCGACGAAGACGACGTCCCTGACGGTACGAGGCACGATGGCTCTCCTCCAGGGTGCGGGATGGCACTGCTGCGGGCGCACTGCCCGGCACGCGGCTAAGCGCGCGCTTGTTGACCCCATGCTACTTGCGGGTAACCAGACTGCCCAGTCCCCCCGCCCCAAGCGGTGAAGGTCACACCCCGAGAGCCTGCCCACAAAGGTCACGCGCCCCTCCCGCGCGCCCGGCCGATCGGAGCGACCCCGCTACCCGATCGGGTCGGCCGCCCCGCCGCCCCGGTCACGTCGACCCCCTCCGGCACCCGCCCGAGTGGACCCTGTCCACGCCCGGGCGACACCCGCCACGGGCCCGACCGAGGGGAGAGAGCCGCCCGTGCCACCCACCGTGAACGACCTCTACGTGGACCACGAGTCCACCATCCCGGCCAACGAGGGAGACCAGGTCAAGCTCTTCGTCCGCGAGCACGTGGCCGCCCACCCCGGCAGCCCCCGCAGACCCGTCCTCATGCTGCACGGCCGCAGCATCCCCGCGGCGGCCGGCTTCGACCTGCCGTACAAGAAGTACAGTTGGGCCGCCGAGCTGGCGAAGGCGGGCTTCGACGTCTACATCATGGAGCTCCAGGGCTCCGGCCTCTCCACCCGGCCGAAGATGCACACGCACAAGAACGTCAGCCCCGCCCCCGCCCAGCGGGCGCTGCTCAGCCCCAACCCGAACGCCACGCCGTACACCGGCCCGGTGGAGTACGCGGCGCAGCTCAACAACTCCCGGAGCGACTGGGACGAGGTCGGCACCGTCGTCGACTTCGTCCTCCGGCGCACCGGCGCGACGAAGCTCGACCTGATCGGCTGGTCCGCGGCCGCGCAGCAGCTCGGCCCCTACGCCATCCAGAACCCCGGCAAGGTGCGCAGCCTCTTCCTGACGGCACCGATCTTCCCGCCGAACGGCCGCGGCAGTAAGCCCGGCACCGACTTCGACGCTCCCGTGCCCCTCCCCGTCACCACGGTCGGTGCCTTCGACTACCCGATGACCGTCAGCTCCAAGGCCGGACTCGAGGCCGCCTGGGAGAAGGACCTGGACTGCCCGGACCAGCGCGAGAACGGCATGGTCGAGGAGGTCTGGAAGGCGATCATCGCGGTCGACACCGTCGGCGCCGACTGGGGCGGCCCCACACCCGGACGACCGGAGGGGCTCAACCGCATCCGGAACTCCTACTGGTGGGGCTGGAACAGGACCACGGTCAAGCTCCACGGCGTCCTCGGCGACAAGGTGCCCGTCTGCATCGTGTACGGGGAGCACGACACGATCATCAACACCTCGCCGGACCTCGGCCTGGTGTACTTCTCGACGACGGAGCTGTACCGGAACATCCCCGGGCCGAAGAAGCTGATGATCCGGATCTCCTGCGCCGGCCACCAGATCGTCTGGGAGCGCAAGGCGAAACTGCTGCACACCATGTCCGAGCACTGGCTGAAGCACGGCAAGGTCGAGGGCGCGGAGACCGGCAGCTACGCACGGGACGAGGACGGGGCCCTCACCCTCCTGGAGGAGTGAGGACCCCGTATCGCCATACGGCCCGGGCCGTCAGGCCCTCGCCGCCAGTGCCCGCACCAGCAGCGGCGTCACCAGCTCGACCTGCCACGGCCGGGCCCCGAGGTCGCGCAGGGCGGCCGCGACCGTCTCGGGGTCGGCCGGGGCCGGGGGCTCCCAGCAGACGCGGCGGACGGTGTCGGGGGTGATCAGGTTCTCCTGGGGGAGGTTCAGCTCCTCCGCGAGGGCGGAGACCGCGGCGCGGGCCGCGGAGAGGCGGGCCGCGGCGGCGGGGTCCTTGTCCGCCCAGGCGCGCGGCGGCGGGGGGCCCGCCACCGGCTGGCCGGGCTGGGGCAGCTCGGCGTCCGGGAGGGCCTTGGCGCGGTCCACGGCGGCCTGCCACTGCTCGAGCTGGCGCCGGCCCATCCGCTGACCGAAGCCGGGCAGCGCCGACAGCGCGCCCGCGTTCGGCGGCAGCGCGAGCGCCGCCTCCACGATCGCCGCGTCGCTCAGCACCTTGCCCGGGGAGACGTCACGCCGCTGGGCCACCCGGTCCCGGGCCGTCCACAGCTCCCGTACCACCGCCATCTGGCGACGCCGGCGCACCTTGTGCATCCCCGACGTACGGCGCCAGGGATCCTTGCGCGGCGGGGCCGGGGGAGCGGAGGCGATGGCGTCGAACTCCTGGAGCGCCCACTCCAGCTTGCCCTGCCGGTCCAGCTCCTTCTCCAGCTCGTCGCGCAGGTCCACCAGGAGCTCCACGTCGAGCGCGGCATAGCGCAGCCAGGGCTCGGGCAGCGGGCGGGTCGACCAGTCGACGGCGGAGTGGCCCTTCTCCAGGGCGTAGCCGAGGACCGACTCGACCATCGCGCCGAGGCCGACCCGGGGGAAGCCGGCCAGCCGGCCGGCCAGCTCGGTGTCGAAGAGCCGCGTCGGCACCATGCCTATGTCCCGCAGACACGGCAGGTCCTGGGTCGCGGCGTGCAGGATCCACTCCGTCCCGGCCAGCGCCTCGCCGAGGCCGGACAGGTCCGGACAGCCCACCGGGTCGATCAGTGCGGTGCCCGCGCCCTCGCGGCGGAGCTGGACGAGATAGGCGCGCTGCCCGTAGCGGTAGCCGGAGGCGCGCTCGGCGTCGACGGCGACGGGGCCGCGGCCGGCGGCGAAGGCGGCGATCACCTCGGCCAGGGCGTCCTCGGTGGCGACGACGGGCGGAATGCCCTCACGGGGTTCGAGCAGTGGGATCGGCAGCCCATCCGCGGGGACGTCGTCGTCCGAGGGGGCGCCCCCGGTGGTGCGCAGTGCGGTGTCACTCGCGGTGTCTTGGGCGTCGGTCACCTGTCAAGGGTATCTGTGAATGGCAAGCGCCCATCGACGGAACAGCCGGATCAACCGGATCGACCACCCCGGCCGGAACAGCCGTGGTGGTCGGTCGGTCGGACCAGAGGGAACGTTCCGTCGACGGGCGCCCGCCGGGTCTCACACCCCTCGCGGGGTCGGGTCGGTCAGTGGATGATCCCGGTGCGCAGGGCCACCGCGACCATGCCGGCCCGGTCTCCGGTGCCCAGCTTGCGGGCGATGCGGGCGAGGTGGCTCTTCACGGTGAGCGCCGACAGGCCCATCGAGACGCCGATGGCCTTGTTGGACTGGCCCTCGGCCACCAGCCGCAGCACCTCGACCTCACGGCCGGAGAGCTCGCGGTAGCCGCCCGGGTGGCTCGGGGCACCCGGGGGGCGGCGGTGACCGAGGCGGGCGGCCGCGGCGCCGATGGGGGCGGCGCCGGGGCGGGTGGGGTGCCCGATGTTGGTACGGGTGCCGGTGACGACGTATCCCTTGACGCCGCCGGCCAGGGCGTTGCGCACGGCGCCGATGTCGTCGGCCGCCGAGAGGGCGAGGCCGTTGGGCCAGCCCGCCGCGCGGGTTTCGGACAGCAGCGTCAGGCCGCTGCCGTCGGGCAGATGGACGTCGGCCACGCAGATGTCGCGTGGGTTGCCGACGCGGGGACGGGCCTCCGCGATGGACGACGCCTCGATGACGTCGCGCACGCCGAGCGCCCACAGGTGGCGGGTGACGGTGGAGCGGACGCGCGGGTCGGCCACGACGACCATGGCCGTCGGCTTGTTCGGGCGGTAGGCGACCAGGCTTGCGGGCTGCTCGAGGAGAACGGACACCAGGCCTCCTGGGGAAGGTGCGGGACGGAGCCGGCTCGGGGAAGAAGCCGGGGGCGAACCCGTGCTTGAAGGGGTCACTGACTCCTTCGGCAGCCGGGCCGCCCGCCTTTAGGGAAAGATCACGATTTAGTGAGTAACAATTGGTGCAATTCGGACGCGCGATCGATCATCGTACGAGCCTCATGTCCGTCGCACCCGAAAGTGTCCGAAAAACGACGTCCGTCCGCCGCCCGCACGCTACGGCTGCTGCGGCCCCCGCCGCTGGGGAAGCGACACGACCCCCGCCCCCGACGTTGTGCCCGCCCCCGGCCCCGTACCGGAACCGCTCCCCGGCTCAGCCGGCGACGGCGGCAGCCCCGCCACCTGGCACAGCAGATCGCACCAGGCCGCCAGATGCGTCCCGGTGTCCGGGACCCCGGCCACGCCCTCCTGTGGCGTCCACGAGGCCCTGATCTCGATCTGCGTCGCCGGGCGCCGCTCCGCGAGCCCCCCGAAGTAGTGCGAGCTCGCCATCGTGACGGTTCCGCTCGCCTCCCCGTACGACAGACCGCGCGCCTCCATGGCACCCGTCAGCCAGGACCAGCAGACCTCCGGGAGCAGCGGGTCCGCCGCCATCTCCGGCTCCAGCTCCGCCCTGATCAGGGTCACCAGCCGGAAGGTCCCCTTCCAGGCGTCGTGCCCGGCCGGGTCGTGCAGCAGCACGAGCCGCCCGTCCGCCAGGTCCTCCTCGCCCTCCACGACCGCCGCCTCCAGGGCGTACGCGTACGGGGCGAGCCGCTGCGGCGGCCGGGTCGGGTCGACCTCGATCTCCGGCCGCAGCCGGACCGCGCGCAGCCCCTCGACCGCCCGCCGGAAGGCGACAGGTACCGGATTCGTCTCCGTGGGGTCCACCCTCTCGCCCGCCGTCTTCCCCGTCCCTCGAATGCCGTCGGAATGATCGGAAAAATGTCCCTGAGCCGCAGCCATGCCGGGAAGAGTAGGCGGAACGGGGCCCGTGCGCAGGGAGGGACACCCGGGCCGGGTGAGCGGCTTCTCGCCACATGCGAAGATTCTGGGCGTGAGCGCCATCGACGGCCCCGAGGGCCAGCAGACGAAGCACCAGCCGCAGACCTACGACTCCGCGTTCCTGAAGGCGTGCCGGCGCGAGGCCGTGCCCCACACGCCCGTCTGGTTCATGCGGCAGGCCGGGCGGTCCCTGCCCGAGTACCTGAAGGTCCGCGAGGGCATCCCCATGCTCGAGTCGTGCATGCGGCCCGAGCTGGTCACCGAGATCACCCTGCAGCCGGTGCGCCGGCACAAGGTCGACGCGGCGATCTTCTTCAGCGACATCGTCGTCCCGCTCAAGGCCATCGGCGTCGACCTCGACATCAAGCCCGGCGTCGGCCCGGTCGTCGCCGAGCCCGTCCGTACCCGCGCCGACCTGGCCCGGCTGCGCGACCTGACCCCCGAGGACGTCTCCTACGTCACCGAGGCCATCGGCATGCTCACCGGCGAGCTGGGCGCCACCCCGCTGATCGGATTCGCGGGCGCCCCGTTCACCCTCGCGAGCTACCTCGTCGAGGGCGGCCCGTCCCGCAACCACGAGCACACCAAGGCGCTCATGTACGGCGACCCGCAGTTGTGGGCCGACCTCCTCGACCGCCTCGCCGAGATCACCTCGGCCTTCCTCAAGGTCCAGATCGAGGCCGGCGCCTCCGCCGTGCAGCTCTTCGACTCCTGGGTGGGTGCCCTGGCCCCCGCCGACTACCGCCGCTCGGTCATGCCGGCCTCCGCCAAGGTGTTCGACGCGGTCGCCTCGTACGGCGTCCCGCGCATCCACTTCGGCGTCGGTACGGGCGAGCTGCTCGGCCTCATGGGCGAGGCGGGCGCGGACGTGGTCGGCGTCGACTGGCGCGTCCCGCTCGACGAGGCCGCCCGCCGCGTCGGCCCCGGCAAGGCGCTCCAGGGCAACCTCGACCCGGCCGTGCTCTTCTCCTCCCGGGAGGCCGTCGAGGCCAAGACCGACGAGGTTCTGGCCGCGGCGAAGGACCTGGAGGGGCACGTCTTCAACCTCGGCCACGGGGTGCTGCCCACGACCGACCCGGACGCGCTCACCCGCCTGGTGGAGTACGTGCACACGCGGACGGCCGGCTGATCCCTCGGGCGCCGGCCGCCCCCGTGCGCGGGCGGGCTCAGTATTCGCAGTTGATCGGCGGCGTCCCGGTGGTGACCCGGCAGGAGTCGAAACCGCCGGCGCCGTCGACGGTGCCGTTGTTGACGTTCACCCGGAGGACGTCGTTCCCGAGACCGCCCGTCACGGCGCTGCCGGGACCGACCGTCCCCTGCACGATGATGTAGTCGGCCCCGTCGTTCCCGGACACCGTCCCCGTGTTCAGCGAGCCGGAGACGCTGACGTAGTCGCTGCCGGGGCCGCCGGTCACCAGTCCGTCGACGTCCCCGCCGATGGAGATGTTGTCGTTGCCGGCGACGCCGTTGACCTGGTGACCGTCCGGCACCGAGCCGCAGCGGATGACGTCGTTGCCGGGCGTGCCCATGACGACGTCGGCGGTGACGGTGGCCCCGTTGACCGTGCAGGTCACCGCGTGGGCGGGGGTCGCCGTCAGGGCGAGCGGAGCGATGACGAGTGTGGCCGCGCAGAGCGCGCGCATGCTGTGTCGGATCATGTGAACAGTGACACATGGTGATATCACGGTCGCAATTCGTCACACCGTGTCATTGCGCTGCCCGGGTCAGCCCGCCGCCCGAACGGCCGCCACCGCCTTCCGCGCCGCGACCAGCACCGGATCCCACACCGGCGAGAACGGCGGCGCGTAGCCCAGGTCCAGGGACACCATCGTGTCCACCGTCATCCCCGCCGTCAGCGCCACGGCCGCGATGTCCACCCGCTTCCCCGCGCCCTCCCGGCCCACGATCTGCACCCCGAGGAGCCGCCCGGTCCGCCGCTCCGCCAGCATCTTCACCGTCATCGGCGCGGCCCCCGGGTAATAGCCCGCCCGGCTCGTCGACTCCACCGTCACCGTCACATAGCGCAGACCCACCGCACGGGCGTCCTTCTCCCGCAGCCCGGTCCGGGCGATCTCCAGATCACAGACCTTCGACACCGCCGTGCCCACCACACCCGGGAAGGTCGCGTAGCCGCCGCCCACGTTCGCGCCGATCACCTGGCCGTGCTTGTTGGCGTGCGTGCCCAGCGGCACATACCGGTCCCGCCCGGACACCAGGTCCAGGACCTCCACACAGTCGCCGCCCGCCCAGATGTTGTCGTGGCCCCGCACCCGCATCGACAGATCGGTCAGCAGACCGTCGTACGAGCCGAGCGGAAGCCCCGCCGCCCGCGCCAGCGAGGTCTCCGGCTGTACGCCCATGCCGAGCACCACCACGTCCGCCGGGTACTCGGCGTCGTCCGTGGCCACCGCCCGCACCCGCCCGTCCTCGCCGGTCAGGATCTTCGTCACCGTCGCGGACCCGACCGTCGTGATCCCCAGGCCGTCCATCGCCCGGTGCACCAGACGCCCCATGTCCGGGTCGAGCGTCGCCATCGGCTGCTCGCCCCGGTTCAGGACCGTCACCTCGAAGCCGCGGCCGAGCAGCGCCTCCGCCATCTCCACCCCGATGTACCCGGCGCCGACCACCACCGCCCGCCGGCCCTCCGCCCGCTCCAGGCTGTCCAGCAGTGCCTGCCCGTCGCCCAGGGTCTGCACCCCGTGCACCCCCGGCGCGTCGATGCCCGGCAGCGGCGGGCGCTGCGGCCGGGCGCCCGTCGCGATCACCAGCTTGTCGAAGTCCGTCCAGGACTCCTCGCCCGACTCCAGATCCCGGCTGCGCACCCGCTGCCGGTCCACGTCGATCTCGGTCACCTCGGCCCGCATCCGCAGATCGATGTCCCGGGCCCGGTGCTCCTCCGGACTCCGGGCGATCAGCTCGTCCAGGGAACCGACGTCACCGCCGACCCAGTACGGGATGCCGCAGGCCGAATAGGAGCTGAAGCGCCCCCGCTCGAAGGCGACGATCTCCAGCTCCCCGGGCCCCTTGAGCCTGCGCGCCTGCGACGCGGCCGCCATGCCCGCCGCGTCCCCGCCGATAATCACCAGTCGTTCGCTCATATGAACACGCTACGACGGGCGGGGCGTTGGGGAACGCGCCGGGCGCGTCCCGGAGCGGAGGAGGCGGGTCCGTTACGGGGTCTCCTCCCCGCCCGGCCCGGGCAGCGGGACGCCGGTGGCGGTGGTACGGCGCTGAACGGGCACGGCCGGGACGGCCTCCGCCGCACCGTCCGGCCCCTGGCCGTGGCCAGGACCCGCACCCGGGCCCTCGACCCGCCGCGGCCACCGCGGCCGGATCAGCCGGCGCCACACCCCGTACAGCACCGCCGCCGTCGCCAGCCACGGTGCCAGCGCGGCGAGCACGACCAGGACCCAGGCGGCGGCTCCCACCAGGGCGCCCCAGCCGCCGGCCAGCGCGTCGAGGAAGCCCGGCCGGGCGTCGTCCTCGGCGACCGGCTTCGCCTCCGGCTCGGTCAGGTGCAGGGTGATCGTCGCCAGCGACGTCCGGTCCTTCAGCGATGCCTGCTGGGCGAGCAGCGACTCCAGATCCGCCTGACGGCGGCTCAGTTCCTTTTCCAGGGTGACCACGTCGCTCAGCTTCGTCGCCTTCTCCATCAGCGCCCGCACCCGCGCCACGCTCGCCCGCTGGGTGGCGATCCGGCTCTCCACGTCCACCACCTGGTCGGTGACGTCCTTGGCGTTCGCCGTGCGCGACAGCAGCTTGCCCGCGCCCGCCAGCTCGGCGAGGACGGAGTCGTAACGCTCCTGCGGGACCCGGAGCACGATCCGCGAGCCGACGTGTGTGCCGTCGATCCGCTCCGTCGTCTCGTTCTCGACGTGACCGCCCGCGCCCGCCGTGACCCGGCGGGCCGCGGCCAGCGCCTTCGTCGCGTCCCCGACCTCGACGGACAGCTCGGCGGTACGGATGACGTGCTGCGGGGCCACCGGGCTCCGGCTCCCCGACTGCCCGCTGCCCGGCTTCCCGCCGGGCGACCGCTCCGCGCCCGAGGCGCCGTCCGCCGCGCCCTCGGGCACCCCCGTGTCGGCCGGCCTGGCCGCGTACCCGCCGCCCTTGCGGTCGGCGGCGGCACCGCTCTCGTCCCCCGCGCCGCACCCGGTCAGGACGAGCCCGGCCGTCAGCAGCGCCGCCGCCGTGACCGTGCGTGTGCTGCGCATCCGGCTTGCGCGCGTCCGGCTTCCTCGCGTCCGGCTTCTTCCCATCCGGCAACCCCCCAAGGTGATCGTGTGTCGTGCCCCTTGGACGCCAGGGTGAGGGCCGGGGTTTCCGTCCGGCGATCGCGAAGCGGTCACGGTCGGGCCTCGGAACGGAAGCGCGCGGGCGATTTGAGACAGTGGTCCCATGAACGGCCCCACGCACGCGCAGCCCACCGACGGCCGGCCCCCGACCGGGAGCGGACCGCACGTCGTCGTCGTCGGAGGCGGCATCGCCGGTCTCGCCGCCGCCCACCGGCTCGTCACGGCCGGCGCGCGGGTCACCCTCCTCGAAGCGGGGGACCGGCTCGGCGGGAAGCTCCTCACCGGCGAGATCGCCGGCGCCCCCGTCGACCTCGGCGCCGAGTCGCTGCTCGCCCGCCGCCCCGAGGCGATCGCCCTCGCCCGGGCCGTCGGCCTCGGCGACCGCCTCCAGGCCCCCGCCACCACCACCGCGTCCGTCTGGTCCCGCGGCACGCTCGTCCCCATGCCCAAGGGCCACGTCATGGGCGTCCCCGGCGACGGGCACGCCGTCGGGGAACTCCTCTCGGCCGAGGCCGTCCGCCGCGTCGCCCGCGACCTCGAACTCCCGCCGACCGAGATCGGCGACGACATCGCCATCGGCGCGTACGTCGCCGAACGCATGGGACACGAGGTCGTCGACCGGCTCGTCGAACCCCTCCTCGGCGGGGTCTACGCGGGCGACGCCTACCGCATCTCCATGAAGGCCGCCGTCCCCGCCCTCTTCGAGGCCGCCCGCCGCCACCCCAGCCTCACCGAGGCCGTCCGCGCCGTCCAGCGCGCCGGCGCCGCCACCCCGGCCGACGCGGCGGGCGCCGCCACCGGCCTCGGCGGCGCCGCCTTCGCCGGCATCCGGGGCGGCATCGGCACCCTGCCCGGCGCGGTCGCCGACGCCGTCCGCGCCGCCGGCGGCGAGATCCTCACCGGCACCCCCGCGGACGCGCTGCTGCGCGCCGGCGCGCGCGGCTGGCAGGTCGTGACCCCGCAGCGGCTCCACGACGCCGACGCCGTGGTCCTCGCCACCCCGGCCGGCATCGCGGCCGGCCTCCTCGCCGCCCACGCCCCGGCCGCCGCCGGCGAGCTGGAGGAGATCCGCTACGCCTCCATGGCCCTGGTCACCCTCGCCTTCCGGCGCTCCGACCTGGCGGCCCTGCCGGCCCTGCCCGGCTCCGGCTTCCTCGTGCCGCCCGTCGACGGCCACACCATCAAGGCGTCCACCTTCTCCAGCCAGAAGTGGCGCTGGGTCGCCGACGCCGCCCCCGACCTCTTCGTGCTGCGCACCTCCGTCGGCCGCCACGGCGAGGAGGAGCAGGTGCGCCGCGACGACGCCGACCTCGTCGACGCGTCGCTGAAGGACCTGGCCGCCGCCACCGGCCTCACCGCCCGGCCCGTCGCCTCCACCGTCACCCGCTGGACGGACGGACTTCCGCAGTACCCGGTCGGCCACCTCGCCCGCGTCGAGCGCGTCCGCACCGCCGTCGCCGGCCTGCCCGGCCTGCGCCTCGCGGGCGCCGCGTACCAGGGCGTCGGCATCCCCGCGTGCGTCGCCTCGGGCCGCCGGGCCGCCGACGAGATCCTGGAGGAGATTCCCGGCGGGATCCGGGACGAGATCATCGCCACGTCGGAAACGGCCGACCCGGGTACGGGGCACTGTCCGTGACGGGCGAGAATAGGCGTATGAGTGCGCCCGAAAAGATCCCGAACGCCGGTAAGAAGGCGAAGGACCTCAACGAGGTCATCCGCTACACCCTGTGGTCTGTGTTCAAGCTGCGCGACGTCCTGCCCGCCGACCGCGCCGGTTACGCCGACGAGGTCCAGGAGCTGTTCGACCAGCTCGCCGCCAAGGACATCACGATCCGCGGCACGTACGACCTGTCCGGTCTGCGCGCCGACGCCGACGTCATGATCTGGTGGCACGCGGAGACGAGCGACCAGCTCCAGGAGGCGTACAACCTCTTCCGCCGCACCAAGCTGGGCCGTGCCCTGGAGCCGGTCTGGTCGAACATGGCGCTGCACCGCCCCGCCGAGTTCAACAAGTCGCACATCCCGGCCTTCCTGGCCGACGAGACCCCGCGCGACTACGTCTCGGTCTACCCCTTCGTGCGCTCCTACGACTGGTACCTGCTGCCGGACGAGGACCGCCGCCGGATGCTCGCCGACCACGGCAAGATGGCCCGCGGCTTCCCGGACGTGCGCGCCAACACGGTCGCCTCCTTCTCGCTCGGCGACTACGAGTGGATCCTCGCCTTCGAGGCCGACGAGCTCTACCGGATCGTCGACCTCATGCGTCACCTGCGCGGCTCCGAGGCGCGGATGCACGTCCGCGAGGAGATCCCGTTCTACACCGGCCGCCGCAAGAGCGTCGCCGACCTGGTGGCCGGCCTGGCCTGACGGCCCGGCACCGACACCGACACCGGTACCGTCACCGGTGCCGGTACTCCCGACTCGGTCACCGTCCGGCGCCCAGCCGCGCGGTGACCCCTCGACCCGGAAGATCAGACGGCCGGCGGAACTCCGCCTGCCGCTCCAGCGACACCGGGTCCGGCTCCGGGTGCGGCGCGCATGACGCGCGCCGCACCGGCGTCTTTCCCGAGCCGGCGCCACCCGCCCCGCCCTCGGCACGCACGGCCGGTACGGCACCGGTCAGCAGATAGCGCTCCAGATGGCGGTTCACACAGGCGTTCGCGCCGCCCGCGATGCCGTGCGTCCCGGCGCCCCGCTCCGTCACCAGGGCGGACCCCGACAGCCGACGCTGCATCTCCAGCGCCCCCTCGTACGGCGCCGCCGCGTCCCGCTCGGCCGCCAGGATCAGCACCGGCGGCAGCACTCCCGGCCCGGTCCGCACGTCCAGCGGCTTCTGACGCGGCGCCTTCCAGTAGGCGCAGGGCAGGTTCGCCCACACGTTGTCCCAGGTCTCGAACGGGGCCTGCCGCGCGAGCCGGGTGTTGTCCCGGTCCCACAGCGCGAAGTCCTCCGGCCAGGGCGCGTCGTTGCACTCCACCGCCGTGTAGACGGCGGCCCCGTTCCCCGGATCGCCGGACGCCGGCTCTCCCGTACGGGTCGGGACCGCCGGCGCCGCCTGCGCGACGAGCGGCTTCGGGTCGCCCTTGAGGTACGCGCCGAGGGCGCCCGCCCGCGCCGCCCAGAACCGGTCGTCGTACAGCGCCTGGAGCATCGCCCCGTGAAGCTGGCCCGGCCCGACCCGGCCGCCCGCGGGGGACGCGGCCAGCTCGACCCGTACCCTCTCGTAGTTCTCGCCCACCTCGGCGGCCGTGGTGCCGAGCCCGTACACCGCGTCGTGCTTCGCCGCCCAGGTGCGGAAGTCGGCCCAGCGGCGCTCGAAGGCGAGCGACTGGTCGAGATTGTTGACGTACCAGACGCGCTCCGGCGCCGGGTTGACGGGCGCGTCGAAGACCATCCGGCGCACCCGGTGCGGGAAGAGCGTCGCGTACAGGGCGCCGAAGTACGTGCCGTAGGACGCGCCCATGTACGTCAGCCGCGGCTCGCCCAGCGCGGCCCGCAGGACCTCCAGGTCGCGGGCGTTGTTGAGCGAGTGGTAGTGCCGGAGCGCGGGCCCGGTGCGGTTCAGGCAGCCCTGCGCGTACGTCTTGGCGCGGGCGATCCGCTCCTTCTTGTAGACCTCGGAGGGGATCGTCGGCGCGAGCGTGGGCCCGGTCACCCGGTCCGCCGGGTCCTGACAGGAGACCGGGGCCGAACGGCCCACCCCGCGCGGGGCGTAGCCGACCAGGTCGTACGCGGCGGCGATCCGCTCCCAGACCGGGAGCCCGGCCGCGAGCGGGAAGTACGTCGAGGAGGCGCCGGGGCCGCCCGGGTTGAAGACGAGCGCGCCCTGCCGTCCGGCCGCCGGGCCGGAGGCCCGCACCCGGCTGACGGTGAGCGGGATGCGGGTGCCCTCCGGGTGCGCGTAGTCGAGCGGTACGCGCACGGTGCCGCACTCCACCGGCGCGGGCAGCCTCTCGACCGCCGGGCACGGCCCGAACCGGATGCCCTGCGCCGCCGCGGCCCGCGCGGCGACCTGGACGCCACGGCTCTCGGCCGGCGGTGCGCCGAGCGGTGCGCCGAGCCGTGGTGCGTCGAGCCGTGGTGCGGCGTCGGCGGGCGGCGTGAGGGCCGGTGTGAGGAGGGCGGACAGTGAGGCGGACAGCATCAGCGCGACGGACTTCATCGGCGCTTCCCTTCGTAGCCACGGAGGCGGGCGGGCGACAAAGGGATCGTTCGGGCCGGGGACGAGGAAGTAAAGGATCCACGACGGGTGTCGGCTGTCATGTCCCCGAAAGGCGGCACGCGGCTCGGTCCGGGCCGGTCCCGTCAGGAACTGCTGGACGAGCAGGAGCTGCCGCTGGACGACGACGAACACGAGCTGGAGGACGACGAGGACGAGCAGGAGCTGGAGGAGCCCGACGAGCCCGAGGAGCAGGAGCTGGACGAGCCCGAGGAGCAGGACGAGCCGGAGGAGCACGAACTCCCGCCGCCGGAGCAGGAACTGCCGCCCCCGCAGCCGCCCCCCGTGCCCCCGGCCGAGGCCGCGCACCACAGGACCGGCAGCACGGCGACGTCATGCGCCGAGTGGGGGGAGTGCGGGCGGGAGGAGGAGCGGCGGACCGGGGGCGGCACGGGGGTCCGGGCCGCCGTCGCCAACTGCTCCCGCAGGAACGGGTCCGGCAGCGCGCGCAGCCCGTACAGGGCCACCGGCATTCCGCCGTGCGGCAGATGCGCGTGCGCCGTGGCGTACGCCGAGACGGCCGCCCGCCCGGCGGGCGTCACCCGGTGTTTCGCGGCCGAGGCGCACAGCACCGCCGCCACGATCAGACCGGCGATCACCGGCAGCACCTTCAGGATGAACGGCAGCCGCGGGCCCGACCCCATCAAGTCCGCCGCCGTGAGGATCAGCGAGACCGGCACCGCCAGCATCGCCAGGATCCCCAGGACCGTGCTCCAGGTCAGCGCGGACCGCCGGGCCCGGGGCTCCATGATCAGCCCCCGGGCGGCGAGCCCGTCGCCGATCTCCTGCACCGCCGGGTGCCGCATCACGGCGAACCGCAGCGGAGCGAGGGCGCCGTGCGGGGCGGCGGCCAGCTCCTGGAGCACGGCCCGCTCGACCGGGTCGTGCGCGGTCGGCCGCAGCACCCGCACGATCCCGGGACCGCCCACCACCACCCGGCCGTCCGTGTGCAGGGCGGCCAGCGCGGTGTCGACGACCCGGGCGGGTCCGCCGTTCAGGAACGCCGCCTCGTACGGGTCCTGGACCGGCCCGCCCGTACCGCGCCCGACCCGGCCGCGCTTGACGAACAGCACCGCCATGCCGGCGCCGCCGACCACGTAGAAGAAGAACGCGAGCGTGTTCACGGTCGCCTCACCCCCGTCCCAGAACCGTACGAACCCGATGTGCGAAGCGCGCTGCCGGCCCCGGCGGCCGGACGCCCGCCCGCTCCCGCCACCACGCGGTGAGCCGCCGCCGGACCTCCGCGTCCTCCGGCCGCCCGGCGACGAGCAGCCCCTCGACGAAGTCGAGGGCGTCGTGCCGGTAGCCGTCCGTCATGGGCCGGCTCCGGGCGTACGCGAGGAACGCGGGCCGGTAGCCGTCGCCCAGGATCTCGGGCAGCTCGGGAGCCACCTTGGCCACCACGTCCGCCCGCTTCGCCGCGAGCGCCCGGCTCTGCACCCCGAGCCGCCGCACATCGAACCCCTCCGGCGCCGGCGTCCCCGCCACCAGCGCCGAAAGCAACGCCGCCTCGGCCACCCCGACCCGCTGCCGCGCGCCGAGCACGCGGTCCGCTGCGACCCCGGGCCCGACCCCGGGCCCGTCCCCGAGCCCGACGGGTATCGCCGGGACGGCCGCCGCCGCGCCCGCCGCCGTACCGGACGCGCCGGACGCGCCGGTCGCCGCGGCCGCTGCCGCACTGGCCCGGGTCGCCGACGGTCGTATCGGCATCGGGCCGCCCGAGACGCGGGCGCCCGCGCCGATGAGGAGCGGGCGGGGGCGGGCGGCGGCGAGGGTCGCGCGGATGGCGGACAGTTCGGCGGCCAGCTCGTCCGCCGGCGGGAAGTGGTCGTCCCGCTCCAGGAGGACGCCCGGCGGGGAGACGCGCGAGGCCAGGTCCGCGAGGATGTCGAGGACGGGCCGGGGCACCGGGTGAGCGTGGGTGTCGTGCCAGACGCCGTCCCGCTCCAGGCCGCCCGCCACGTGCACGTACGCGATCGCCTCGACCGGCAGCGCGGCCAGCGCCTGCGCCGGGTCCTCGCCCCGGTTGACCCGGTTGGTGTGCAGGTTGGCCACGTCGATGAGGAGCCGCACCCCCGTGCGCTCCACCAGCTCCGCCAGGAACTGCCCCTCCGTCAGCTCCTCGCCCGGCCAGGAGACCAGGGCCGCGATGTTCTCCAGGGCCAGCGGCACCGGGAGCGCGTCCTGGGCGATCCGGACGTTCTCGCACAGCACGTCGAGCGCGTCCCGGGTCCGCGGCACCGGCAGCAGGTGCCCGGCCTCCAGGAGCGGCGTCGCGGTCAGCGGCCCCCCGGCCCGTACGAACGCGATGTGCTCCGTCACCAGCGGCGCGCCCAGGGCCTCCGCCTTCTCCGCGAGCGCGGCCAGCCGCCCGGCGTCCGGCCGGTCGGCACCGCCCAGGCCCAGTGAGACGCCGTGCGGCACGACGGTCACGCCGCGCGCCCGCAGTCGCTCAAGGGAGTCGGGCAGGTGGCCGGCGCAGATGTTCTCCGCGACGACCTCCACCCAGTCGACCCCCGTCAGCCCCTCGACCGCGTCCGCGATCTCGGGCCGCCAGCCGATGCCGACACCCAGTTTCGTCATGTCCCCCTCCTTCGGTCCCCCAGGTGATGGCCCGGGAGCGGCCCGGCGAATCCGGACGGGGAGACGTTCAGAGCTTGATTTGAGGTTTCGGCCTCAGGGAGCCGCGCGGAAGCCCATCGCCGGGAACTCCGACACCACCGTGCACGAACCGGGCGCGATCTCCGTGAAACCCGCGTCCCGCACCACCGGCAGCCCGGCCGACGTGAGCCGCGCCCAGCGCACCGGGGCGGCCGTCCGTACGGCGAGCGGGAAACCGGCCTCCCGCCAGGTCTTGCGGTCGGCGTCCGACAGCTCCCACCACAGCAACTGCGCGCCGTGCCCGGCCTGCGCCATGGCCTTGCCCGCCGACATGCCGAGCTCGGGGTTGAGCCACAGCACGGCGGCACCCTCCGGCACGGGCCCCGGGTCGGCGGGGTCGTCGAGGTCGGTGCCGGACACCTGGAGCCGGGCCAGGTCCTTGGGCCAGCCGTCCAGGGGGACGGGCGGGAAGACCCGTACCTCGGCGGCGGGAACGCCGTCCCCGTCCCCCTCCCCGTCCGTGCCGGTACGCGTACCCGTCACCGTGATGCCCGGCAGCGCCTCGGCCCGGCGCCACTCCGCGCCGCGCGCCCGGCGCACCACCTTGCGGATCCGGGCGTCCTGCCAGTCCGTCATGACCTGCGCCCACGCGCCCTCGCCGAGCGACCGCTCGTCGGCCAGGATCTCCAGGACCGCGCGGGCGGCCGTCTCCAGGGCGTCGGTACGGGCCGGCGGCGCCGCCCGCTCGATGCGGACCACGAGGGGCAGGACGAACTGCGGCTTCTCGTCCCGGGAATCGTCACGGACGTCGGTGTCGTTGCTGCTCACCCGGCAAGTCTGCCACCGCCGGAACGGATGCCCGTACGAGCGATTCTTGTAGGAATGGGAGCCTCCGGGACAGGATGCCCCCATGAAGAGTGATCTTTTCGCCAGTGAGCACCTCGCCGAGGCGGCGACGTTTCCGGGGATGACCCTCCAGAACGCCAAGTCGGTCAAGTACACCGTCAACGGGGAGATGCACGCCCGGCAGGGCTCGATGATCGCCTTCCGGGGGAACCTCCAGTTCGAGCACAAGAGCCAGGGCCTCGGCGGCCTGCTCAAGCGCGCCGTGACGGGGGAGGGCCTGGCGCTGATGGCCGTACGCGGTCAGGGCGAGGCGTGGTTCGCCCACGAGGCGCAGAACTGTTTCATCGTGGAGATCGAGCAGGGCGACGCCCTGACCGTCAACGGCCGCAACGTGCTGTGCTTCGACCCCACGCTCCGGTACGAGATCAAGACGGTGAAGGGCGCCGGCATGACCGGCGGCGGCCTGTTCAACAGTGTCTTCACGGGCCAGGGCAAGATCGCCCTGATCTGCGAGGGCACCCCCATCGTCATTCCCGTCGGGCCGCAGGAGCCGGTCTTCGTCGACACCGACGCCGTCGTCGGCTGGAGCGAGCAGCTCCACACCTCGCTGCACCGCTCCCAGTCCTTCGGTTCGATGATCCGGGGCGGTTCGGGCGAGGCGATGCAGCTCAAGCTGGAGGGCCAGGGCTTCGTCATCGTCCGCCCGAGCGAGGCGGTCCCGCAGAAGCCGACCGGCTGACCCGGACCGACCGCCGTGCGACTGGAAGGCGTGGGTCGGCGCTACGGGCTGCGCGGGCCGTGGGTGCTGCGCGGGGTGGGGCTCGATCTGCCCGCCGGCACCCTGACCCGGATCACCGGGTCCAACGGGAGCGGGAAGTCGACGCTGTTGCGGCTCGTCGCGGGCATCGACGCGCCGGGCGAGGGCCGGATCACGGGCCGGCCGCCGCGCACCGCGTACGTGCCCGAGCGCTTCCCGGCCGCCCTGCCGCTGACGGCCGTCGGCTACCTCGTCCACCTCGGCCGGATCCAGGGCCTCGGCGGGCGGACGGCGCGGGCGCGGGCGGGGGAGTGGCTGGAACGCTTCGGCGCCGCCGCCCACCGCGACGCGCCGCTCTCCGCACTCTCCAAGGGCACCAGCCAGAAGGTCGCCGTCGCCCAGGCCCTGCTCGCCGAGCCGGACCTCCTGGTCCTCGACGAGGCATGGACCGGCCTCGACACCGCCGCCCGCACGGAACTCGACCGCGCGGTGCGCGAACGGGTCGCCGCGGGCGCCCGGGTCGTCTTCGTCGACCACGACCCCCGCCGACTCGCCGGCGAGCCGGACGCGGAGTACGCGGTGACGGCGGGCCGCGTCCACCGCGCGGAGCGGACCGGCCTCCGGCCCGCCGCGCCCCCGCCCCTGGCCCATATCACCGCATCGGGCGGTACGGAGCCTCCCGCGGGCCTGCCCGTGGCCACGGAACCCGCCCGCGGCGGCGACCGGTTGACCCTCACGGTCGACGTGGCACACTCCGACGCCGCGCTGCGCGCCCTGCTCGACGCGGGCTGGCACATCGAGAACGTCAGCACCGAAAGCACCAGCCGCACCGAAAGCACCAGCGCCACCGATCACCCCGACGGCACCAGCCGCACCGACACCTCCGAAAGCACCCGGGCATGACGGCACTGCTCCGCTACCAGACCGCCCTGCTCCTGCGCTCCCAGCGCTGGCTGGCACCCTTCCTCCTCTACGCGGCCTTCGTCGGCGTCGGCCTCCGGCCGGGGGAGCCGGTGCTGGGGGCGCTCGGCTACGCGGTGACCGGGCTCGTCCCGGTGGCGGCCTGGGCGGTGCGGGTCTGCCTGGGGCAGGAGCCGGCCGCCGCCCGTACGGTGACCGCGGCGGCGGCCGGGCCCGCCCGGGCCCACCTCGCCGGCATCCTCACCGCCACCGGGGCCGTCCTCCTGGTCGGCACCGTCACGGTCCTGGCCGTGACGGCCGTGAGCGACCGGCGCGGTGTCGCCGCGCTCACCGCCGGCAGCGCGGGACTGCTCGCCGCCACCGTGTGCGTTCTGACCGGCGCGGCCGTCGGCACCCTCACCACCCGCCCCCTGATCCCCTCCCGCGGCTGGTCCCTCGCGACCCTCCTCCTCGGCTCCCTCCTCGCCCTGGTCACCACCGGCTCCCCGGCCCACGCCGCCCTCACCGCCCTGACCACCGGCGCCCGCACCCCCACCCTCCCCCTGCCGTGGACCGCCCTCGCGGCCGCCCTGCTGCTCGCCTCCGCCTCGGCGACGCTCGCGAGCCGGGCGGCGGGCCGGCACGCCTGACTACCCCCCGGTAGCGGTGTGTTGTCTCTCACAGGACATGGAGTGCAACTGTCAGCTTTGCCTCAGACTGTAGTCGGCTTATGACCGCTTGTGTCCGAACCGTGTCGGCCCCGCGACCTGACAAACAGCTTTGACGTCGGGAAGTCGCATCCCCTTTATTCCTCCGCAGTACTTGTAACGGGGGGAATGGGGGGGGACATATGAGATCCAGACGTACGCGGTTGAGATTTCCGCGCAGCGCAGCGACGGTCGTAGCCGTGGTGTGCGCCGTCACCGGATTGAACGCCGTGCCCGGCGGCGCGACGCCGAACACTGCCGCCACTCGTGAGGACGGCGCCCATCCGCGCACCGGAGCGGAGGCCGCCGACACGCCGGAAAGCCTGGCTGTCGCGAAGGCCAAGAAGACCGGCAAGCCGGTCGACGTGGTGTCGATGCGGACCGAGTTCAGCGAAGTGACCGCCCGCCCGGACGGCACCCTGGAATCGGTCACCCACACCCGTCCGGTCCGCACCCGGAAGGACGGCGCCTGGGTGGACATCGATCCCGCACTGCACAGGGTGGCCGGTGGCATGGTGGAGCCGAAGGCCGCCTTGTCGGGGCTGGCCTTCTCCGGTGGTGGTGACAAGCCGCTCGTGCGCATGTCGCGGGCCGGTAAGGTCCTCGAACTGACCTGGCCCAAGCCTCTCCCGGCGCCCGAACTCAAGGGGGAGACGGCCACCTACGCGTCCGTTCTGCCCGGCGTGGACCTGCGCCTGACCGCCACGCGGACAGGCTTCAACCAGCTACTGGTGGTGAAGAGCCCCGAGGCGGCGAAGAATCCGGCCCTCGACCGGCTGCGCATCGGTGTGAACACCGCGGGCCTCGCCGTGCGGGAGAACGCCGACGGGACACTCACGGCGGTCGACGAGGCCGGCGGCGGCACGGTGTTCACCGCGCCCAGGCCGATGATGTTCGACTCGTCGGCCGGCGCGAAGGACGGGCCCGGCAAAAAGGACTCCGGTCCGACGGCGGCCACCGGCACGGCCAAGTCACCCCTGCTCGCCGCCGCCTCGGGTGAGGGCCCCGTTCAGGCGGTGGCCCATGCCGCCCCGGTGGGACTGGAACTGTCCGCGGACGGCCGGGGAACCCGTGGCGAGGACGCGATGGTTCTCACCCCGGAGCGGACCCTGCTGGACGACCCCCGCACGGTCTACCCGGTGCTGATCGACCCGGCCTGGGACACCCCCCACACCTCGGCCTGGGCCGGCATCTCCCGGACCAACGGTGACCAGCCCTACTACAAGTTCTCGTACAACGGCACGTACGTGCCGGATTTCGGCACGGGCTACTGCGCGTCTCCCGGCTGCTCCACCGCGGATGTGAAGCGGGTCTACTACCGCATCCCGGTGACCAGCAAGTTCGCCGGGAAGCACATCCTCTCCGCCGAGTTCAACGTGTACGAGTCCCACTCGTACAGTTGCACCGCGAAGCCGGTCCAGCTCTACCTGACCCACGCCATCGGCGCGAGCACCACGTGGAACAACTCGTCCACGAGCGCCCACTGGCACAAGTGGCTCCAGACCCAGAGCGCGGCGAAGGGCTGGAGCTCGGCCTGCGCGGCGGGCTACCTGGAGTTCGGGGCCACCAACGTCAAGAACGTGGTGCAGCAGGCCGCCAACAGCTCTTGGCCGAGCATCACCTTCGGCCTGAAGGCGGAGAACGAGGCCGACGCCGGCGCGTGGAAGCGCTTCACCGACGACGCGAGCCTGCGGGTGAACTACAACCTGCCGCCACGCCAGATCCCGATGAAGTCGCACTCCATGTCGCCCGGCTCCGTGTGTCTCTCGACGGGCCTGAAGATCAACCGGATGCCGCAGATCACGGTGGTGGCCACGGACCCGGACAACGAGAAGATCGGGGTGCAGTTCGCGGTCGCCTGGGACTCGGGTGACGGAACCGGCCACAAGCGACGCTGGTTCTCGACCGGCAGCGAGGGCGCGGTGCCCGCTTCCGGCACGTTCAAGGCGTCCGGATCCCCGTTCTCCGTCATCCTGCCGACGACCATCCCGAAGAGCACCTGGTTCGGATGGGAGGCGCGTGCCTGGGACGGGGCCGAATGGGGTCCGTGGACCTCCACCGGTGACCCGACGGCCTGCTACGTCATGGTCGACACGGAGCACCCCAGCGGGCCGGACGTGACGTCCACGGACTTCCCGGGCAGCAAGATCCAGTCCGACGACGTCCCATGGACCGATGGCGTCGGCAAGTACGGCACCTTCGTCATCGACAGTGCGAGCACCGACGTCGTGAAGTACGAGTACGGCCTCGACGAGGAAGCCTCCCCGGCCAACACGGTGACGACCACGAAGGGCGAACCGAGATCGGTCACCCTTCTGATGGACACCCCGGGGCCGCACTGGCTGTCCGTCAGGGCGCTCGACGGCGTCAACGCCTCGCAGCCCGAGACGTACTACTTCAACGTCCTCAGCGGCCAGCCCCAGCGGGCCGGATGGGCCATGGACGAGAAGGAGCCGGTCGGCTCGGTCGCGGGCATGGTGAGCACGTTCGCGACGACGCGTGGTTCGGGCGTCGGCACCGACCCCACCGGCCACGACGGTACGGGGGCGGGCGCCACGCTCGACAACACCGCGAACGGATACATCTCGGCGGAGCGCGCGATCGTTGATACCGATCGCAGCTTCACGTTCTCCGGGTGGGCCAAGCCGGTCGGCATCGTGGCCACCGAGAGCTCCGCGGCGATCACCCAGCTTGGCCGGCATCAGTCCATCACCCTCGGGCTCCTCGGGGACAAGTGGGCCGTCAAGGCCCCGACCGCAGACGTCCTCTCGGGCCATAGCTGGTACACGGTCGCGTCCACCACACCCGCCGTGGACGGCAGGTGGACCCACATCGCCGCGACCTACGACGCAACGGCTCGCAGCCTCACGCTGTATGTCGACGGTGTCGCCGCCGGCACGATGAGCAATGTGAACATGTGGGCGGCCCGCGGTGCGCTGACCTTCGGCCGGATGAAGTGGAAGGACCAGCTCACCGACTCCTGGAACGGCTCTCTCGACGACATCGCCGTCTGGGACCGCGCCCTGGGAGCCGCGGAAGTGTCCGAGGCGGCGAAGGACCGGCCGGTGACGACGGGCCGCCCGGCCAAGGCGGTGTGGAAGCTCGACGAGCCGACCGGCGAGGTCGCGTTCGGACGCGGTGAGGCCACCGAACTCGCGCTCAACGGCGCCACACCCGGCGTCCCCGGCGCGGCCGGCAAGGCCGTGCGTTTCGACGGCGTCGACGACTACGCGCGCACCGCCCGGCCGCAGGTGGACACCAACCGCAGCTTCTCCGTCTCGGCCTGGGTCCGGCTTCCCGCCACGGCCGCCGGCGACGGCATGCCGCGGATGGTCGTCACCCAGAACGGCCAGCACCAAGGCGAGTTCTTGCTGTACTACTCCGCGTACAGCAAGAAATGGAACTTCGGCCGCTTCTCCGAGGACGCTGCAACGACCACGCTGACGACCGCTCAGCAGCCCACATGCACCGGTGTCGTCAACGGCGTTCCCTGCTTCGGTCCGGCCAACAACGAGTGGACGCACCTCGTGGGCGTCTACGACGCCAAGACCGGAAAGCTGCGGCTGTTCATCAACGGATACAAGGTGGCGGAGACCGCCTACACACCGGCGAAGCCGTGGACGAACTCAGGCGGCCTCCAGGTCGGCGCCGTCAACCGTGAGGGCGTCAACCGGGAGTTCTTCGGCGGTGACATCGATGACGTTCGGGTACACGACCGCGTCGTCACCGCGGACGAGGCCCACTCGATGGTCAAGCAGCGCCCGCAGCTCGGCGCCCGCTGGAAGTTCAACAACTCCTCGGGCACGCCCGCGGCGGCACCGGACGAGGCAGGCAGCGCGGAGAACGCTGTCCTCTACAAGGAGGCCAAGGTCAGCACGGGCAGCGGTGCCGTCGCCGGTGCCGACGGGCTTCCGTCCGGAAGTCTTGCCCTCGACGGAGTGAACGACTACGCGGCCACCACGGCCATGCCGATCCACACGGGGCAGAGCTTCAGCATCACCGGATGGGCCAGTCTCGCTTCAACGAACCGTGACATGACGGCGCTGTCCGTGGCGGGCAGCAGGCAGAGCGCCGTCGAAGTCGGCTGGGACCACCAGAAGGCGGTGGACGGGCAGGACGTAGGACAGTGGAGGGTCAGCGTCACCGGCGCCGACGGGGAGACGGTCACCCGCACGACGGCCGTCCATACCTACGACTTCTCGACCCGCACCGGATGGAACCACCTCGCGGTCGTGTACGACGGGTTCTCCGACCAACTGTCGCTCTACGTCAACGGTGCCCTCGAGAACCAGATCTGCCCCGACGCCGAGGCCGAGGCGGGTACCTGTACAGATCACGTCTCGTGGGCTTCGGCGGCGCAGCCGTTCGAGGCCACGGGGCAGGTGCAGTTCGGCCGCGACCTGACGAACGGCATCTTCGGGTCGTACTTCTCGGGTGAGCTCGACGACGTGTGGATGTTCCAGGGCGCGCTGAGCCCGGCGCAGGTCGTCGCCCTCACCGAATCAAGCGTCGAACTGAGCACGACCTCGGCGCTGTAGGTCCTCCACTTCCGGAACGAGGGGTGGACGGGTCACCTTCCCGTCCACCCCTCGGCATTCCTCCGGAACCAACCCCGTGACCAGGAGGTAGTTCCTTCATGCAGCTATTCGGCCCAGGACGGAGACGGGCGCGGGCCCGTCTGTCCGTGCTGGCGAGCGGTGCCTTGCTGGGCACCCTGATACAGGGCCTGCCGTCCGCCGTGACCACGGCGTCGGCGGACGACAACAGGCCGGCGGCCGTCTCGCCCGAGCGGCCGGTGAAGGGCGGGACGGCGAAGCCCAAGCCGGGTCGCCCCGAGCAGCGATCGAAGGCCACCAGGCCGTCCATCGCCTGGCCCGCGGCCGGCAGCGTCCGCGTGGTCCTCCCGGAGGGCGGCGGCACGGCGGGTGGCTCCGTCCCCGTCGGCAAGACGCCCGTGACACTCGACGCGGTCAAGGGGCGCGGCGCCGCCCGCTCGGCACAGAGCGCACAGAGTGTCCGGCCCGCCCAGGCCGACGTGCGCCTGCTCGACCGCTCGGCGGCCGAGCGCGCCGGCGTCGACGGCGTCCTCCTGACCATCGGCAACGCGACCGCCGGAACGGTCGCCGCGCCGCTCACGACCAAGGTCACCGTCGACTACAGCGGCTTCGCCAGGAGCGCGGGTGGCGGCTACGGATCCCGCCTGCGGCTCGTCCGGCTGCCCGACTGCGTCCTGACGACACCGGAGAAGCCCGCGTGCCGTGCTCCGATCCCGCTCGCGGGCGGCAACGATACGGAGACGAAGAAGGTCACCGCCGACGCCGTGCCGGTGCCGCCGGCCGCCCCGGCGGGCCTTCAGACACAGTCGGGCGCCTCCACCACGACCGTCCTGGCCGCGACCTCGGGGGCATCGAGCCTCGCCGGTGATTTCAAGGCGAGCCCGCTCGCGGCGTCCTCGTCCTGGAACACCGAGCTCAACACAGGCACGTTCACCACCTCGTACGCCATGGCCGTGCCCTCCGTACCGGGCGCCTTCGTGCCCAAGGTCGCCCTGAACTACTCCTCGGGGACGCTCGACGGCCGTACCTCCAACAGCAACAACCAGGCTTCCTGGGCCGGTGACGGTTTCGACATGTCTCCGGGCTTCGTCGAGCGTTCGTACAAGCCCTGTGGTGACGAAGGCGTCAAGAAGGATGACGCCGAGATCGGTGACCTGTGCTGGGGCTACGACAACGCGACGATCAGCTTCGCCGGCCACTCCGGTGAGCTCATCCCCATCGGCGCGAACGAGTGGCGGCTCAAGGGGGACGACAGCACCAAGGTCACCCGGGTCAAGGACGCCAATCGCGGCAACGGGGACAACGACGGTGAGTACTTCAAGGCCGTCACGTCGGACGGTACGACGTATTGGTTCGGCTACAACCGGCTCGACAACTGGGCCACGGGCAAGCCGGAGACGAAGTCGGTCTTCACCGTCCCGGTGTTCGGCAACAATTCCGGTGAGCCCTGCTACAACGCCGATATCAAGAGCGCGTGGTGCCAGCAGGGTTGGCGCTGGAACCTCGACAAGGCGGTCGACACCAAGGGCAACGTCATCACCTACTGGTACGACCAGGAGGCGAACTCGTACGGCCGCTATCTGACCGCGGCAGATGACACCCCGTACGTGCGCGGCGGCACGCTCGACCACATCGAGTACGGCCAGAAGGCCACGGACATCAACTCGGCGACCGTGAAGCCGATGGCCCGGGTCAACTTCGCCACCGCGGAACGCTGTCTGGAGACGGACGCCGCGCTCTGCGATCCCGCGAAGATCGACACCAACCGGCAGTACTGGTACGACACGCCGTGGGACATGGACTGCAAGGCCGGCACCGACTGCGACGCCGGCCGCTACTCCCCGACGTTCTTCACCCGTACACGGCTCGCGTCGGTCACCACGCAGACGCTGCAGTCGGACGGTACGTACAAGGACATCGATTCCTGGACCCTGAAGCACCGGTGGGGTTCGTCCGACATCGACTACCAGTTGCTCCTCTCCTCGATCGTGCGGAAGGGACTGGCGGGAAGCACGCCGATCACCCTCCCGCCGACCGTCCTCAACTACGACGAGCGGACCAACCGGCTCGACAAGTCGGGTGACGGCCGGGCGCCGTTCATCAAGGAACGCCTCTCCACCATCACCGACGAGGCCGGTGGCCAGGTGGACGTCAACTACTCGCAGCAGGCGTGCTCCTGGAGCGCGCTCCCCACGCCGCAGAGCAACACCACGCGGTGCTTCCCGCAGCAGTACCAGCCGAGCAACAAGATGCCGGTGACCACGGAGTGGTTCAACAAGTACGTGGTCGACTCCGTCATCGCGACCGACCTCACCGGCGGCTCGCCCGACATGGTCACGCGCTATACCTACCTGGGGCCCGCGGCCTGGGCGTTCGACGATGACGACGGTCTGACCAAGGAGAAGCTCAAGACCTGGTCGCAGTGGCGCGGCTACCAGCACACCCGTGTGCAGACAGGCAGCACGTCGCAGATGCTTTCGCAGGTGGACCACTGGTTCCTGCGTGGCATGCACGGCGACCGCAACGACCCCGCTGACAAGACGAAGACGCGTACGGTCACGGTGTCCGACGGCGTCGGCGGCACGATCACCGACGACCAGGCATGGGCGGGCTACGAGTACCGGGTCGAGACGTACGACGCGCCCGGCGGCAAGATCCTGTCCAAGACGGTCAACACGCCCTGGAAGAAGGAGACCGCCAAGCGGGTCCGTGACTGGGGTACCACCACCGCCAACATCACGAGCACCGAGACGACCCGCTCGTACACCTCGCTCGACAACGGAGCCGGCAGCAGTTGGCGCGAGGTCCGTTCGAAGAACTTCTTCGACGACTACGGCCGTGTCACCAAGGACGAGGACCTCGGAGACGTCGCGGTCGCGTCCGACGACCAGTGCACGCGCACCACGTACGTCGACAACACGAGTGCCTGGATCCTCACCGGTCTCATCCGCAAGGAGACCGTGGCGGCGAACTGCACCGCGACGGTCAACCGGGACACGAGGGCCGACGGAAGCTCCGCCGTGATCTCCGACGTGCGCACGCGGTACGACGGTCAGGGCTACGGTGTCGCCCCGACCAGGGGCCTGCCGACCATGGTCGAGGTCCTGAAGCATCGTTCGGGCACCAAGGCGACCTACCTGGACAGCGCGACCACGTTCGACACGTACGGCCGACCGCTGACCGTCACGGAACTGGCGTCCACGAGCGTCTTCGATCCGGCCGACGGGACCGCCGCCCCGGTGACGACCGCCCACACGGGCGCCCGGACCACCACCACGGCCTACACCCCGGCCACGGGACGCCCCACCCAGAGCACGGTGACGACGCCTCCGGCCACGGCAGGCGTCACGTCCACGGCGCACGTGTCCAAGACCTTCTACGAGCCGCTTCGCGGACTGCCCTCGGCGGAGGTGGATGCCAACCAGCTACGCACGGATGTCGTGTACGACGCGCTCGGCCGCAACCTCAAGCTGTGGAAGCCCGACCGGTCGAAGCTGAGCAACCAGACCCCGAACGTCGAGTACCGCTACCACGACGACGCGGGGAACATCCGCTCGGTCGAGACCCTGACGCTCAACGCGGACGGCTCGCAGACGGCGAACTTCCTGCTCTACGACGGTCACCGCCGCGAGCGACAGACCCAGGGACAGGGGGACAACGGCGGCAAGGTCCTGACGGACACGTTCTATGACGCGCGTGGCCTGGTGGAGCGCAAGCACGCCCCGTACTACGCGACGGGCGGTCCGTCGGGTTCGCTGTTCAAGCTGGAGAACGCGACGGGTGTCGAGTCGCAGACGGAGACCGCGTACGACGGTCTGGGCCGTGCGACGAAGGTGACCGAGCTCGCGGGCAACGGCGTGGGCCTGAAGGTCCTGTCCACGACCCGCACGATCTACGGCGGAGACCGGACCACGGTCATCCCGCCGAAGGGCGGTACGACGACCACGTCGGTGACGGACGCGGCCGGCCGTGTCGTGGAGAGGTTGCAGTACCAGGGCGTGGACCCCAACGGCCCGGCTGACAGTACGAAG
The DNA here is from genome assembly GCF_040612775.1 of Streptomyces sp. NPDC006339. Lineage (NCBI taxonomy): Bacteria > Bacillati > Actinomycetota > Actinomycetes > Kitasatosporales > Streptomycetaceae > Streptomyces > Streptomyces sp. NPDC006339. Next base: position 130,680 of record NZ_JBEXQW010000010.1, on the reverse strand, counting down.
TACGGGTACGACCCGTCGGGCCACATGGTGAAGCTCACCGATCCGTCGTCGAACGAGTGGAGCTGGATCTATGACCAGCTTGGTCGGCAGACGGGCGCGGTCGACCCGGACACGGGGACGACGGCCAAGAAGTACAACGACCGTGGTGAGCTGACCAGCAGCGAGAACGGCAACAAGAAGACGGTCTGGTACGTCTACGACAACCTCTCCCGCCAGATCGAGTCGCGTGACGGCAGTGGGAGCGGGCCGCTGCTGACCTCACAGACCTGGGATCCCCTGAACAACAAGGGCATGGTGGGGAGTTCCAGCAGCTACGTGACGGTGGGGACGACCAGGTACGAGTACAAGACGACGGTCAACGTGTACGACGCGTTGTACCGGCCGACGCGTACGACCCTGACCGTGCCGTCGGTTCCCGGCCAGGAGGGTCTGGCGGGCAGTTATGTCACCGGCACGTCGTACAACCTCGACGGCACGGTGAAGTCGGTGGCCTACCCGGCCGCGGGCAACCTCGCGGGTGAAGCGCTCGCGTTCACGTACGACGGTCTGCGCCGGACGACCTCGGCGGGCAGTCTGCTCTCCACGTATCTGACCAAGCAGACGTACAGCCTGACCGGCAAGCCGCTGCAGACGACCCTGAACGCGGCCGGCGGCAAGAACGTCTGGATCACCAACGAGTGGGAGTTCGGCACCCAGCGTCTGAAGGGCAGCCGGACGGATCTGGAGGGCGGCAGCGGCGCGGAGCGCGCGGCGGGCTACACCTATGACGAGGCCGGCAATGTCACATCGCTCAGTGATGTGTCGCGGTACGGCGTGGACACGCAGTGCTTCACGTACGACCACCTGGCGCGGCTGACGGAGGCGTTCACACCGTCGGCGACGACCTGCCCGACGGATGGTCCGTCGGCGTCCTCCATGGGAGGCCCGGCTCCGTACTGGACGAGCTGGACGTACAACACCGACGGCACGCGCAAGACGGAGACGGAGCACGACCCCTCCGGCAACGCGGCCGCCGACAAGGTCCGTACGTACACCTACCCGGCCAAGGGCGCGACGCGGCCGCACTCGCTGCTCGGCACCAGCACGGTCACCGGTGGCACGGGTGATCCGGTCACCGAGTCGTACGTGTACGACGACAGCGGCAACACGACCGAGCGGCACCTGAGGCCCGGGGCCGGCACCAGCAGCGACCAGGTCCTCGCTTGGAACTCCCGGGGCAAGCTCACCAAGCTCACCGACACCGTGAAGAAGGAGTCGGGCGGCGTCACCGTCACCACGACGAAGACGAGCGACTACGTCTACGCCGCGGACGGCAGCCGGCTGCTGAGCCACGACGTGGACTCGGCGAACCCGGAGGCGGAGTCCTTCACCCTCTACCTCGGCTCCACCGAACTCAAGCTGGTCAAGGGGGCCGCCAAGCCGACCGCGACCCGCTACTACGAGCTCGGTACCGCGACGGCCGTCCGCACCGATGACAACAAGGTGTCCTTCCAGGTCACCGACCACCACAAGACGGGCACGATCGACATCGACGCCTCCGGCGTCGTCGTCGACCAGCGCCGTATGACCCCCTTCGGCGAACTGCGCGGCACCGCCCCGACCGGCTGGGCCGGCACCCGTGGCTTCGTCGGCGGCACGGTCGACCCGACGGGCCTCACCCACCTGGGCGCCCGCGAGTACGACCCGACCACGGGCCGCTTCATCAGCGTGGACCCGATCCTGGCCCCCGAGGACGTCCAGTCCCTCAACGGCTACGTCTACTCCAACAACAACCCGATGACCCTGTCGGACCCGTCGGGCCTCCGCCCGGACGGGATCTGCGGCGGGAACTCGAGCACGTGCCGGCCGAGCGACTCCGGCAACGAGATGTCGGTGACGTACCACGAGTCGTGGCAGCCCACGGGCAACGGCTGGAAGTGGAGTAAGTACGACGAGTCCAAGAGCGGCAAGCGGTACTACACCTACGGTGGCGTGAACTGGGGCACGGTCATCGACGTGACGCCCCGGAAGATCAAGTGGAACCGCAACACGATTCCCGGCATCGTCCGCAGCTTCGTCTCGACGCTCGACCTGGTCCCCGGCCTGCCGTCCGCCTCGGAGCAGTACGACAAGCTCGTCAGCAAGATGGGCTTCGACCCGACCGACCCGGCCTACGAGGATGGGGAGGCCGGGGCGGACACGCTGACTCTGATCTTCACCGGAGTCGGGGGCGTCGCCAAGGGCGGTGCGAAGGGCGTCGCGAAGGCCGCTGGGAAGGACGGTGCGAAGGACGCGGCTGGGGCAGCGAAGACCTGCAACAGCTTCGTGGAGGGCACCAAGGTCCTGATGGCGGACGGAACGTCCAAGTCCATAGAGGACGTCAAGGTCGGAGACAAGGTCCTGGCCACCGACCCGGAAACGGGAGTGACCAGGGTCGAGACGGTCACCGCGGAGATCAAGGGCGAGGGCCTCAAGCACCTCGTCAAGATCGCGGTCGACATCGACGGCACGTCGGGCAAGAAGACGGCCCAGATCACGGCTACGGACGAGCACCCGTTCTGGGTTCCCGCGCTGGGAGAGTGGATTGACGCGACCGACCTGAAGGCGGGCCAGTGGCTACGCACCAGTTCCGGCACCCTCGTCCAGATCACGGCCGTCCAGCGTTGGACTGCACAGGACGCCACTGTTCGCAATCTGACCGTCTCCGACCTTCACACGTACTATGTGCTGGCGGGCGAGACGCCGGTACTGGTGCATAATTCCAACTGCCCGCTGACTGGCGGCTTCAAGGTGGGTGTAACCCCTGATGAGATCACCGATATCAATCGTGGTTTCGGTGGTGAAACTCTGCTCAGCGGTTCACCGGCCAACACCATGGCTAACGCCAGTCGCTACAACAGCTTCTGGGACAAGTCGGCCGTCGTAATTCGCGATATTGCCGGTAGTCACATGTTCAACAATGGAAACAAGCGCACTGCCCAAGCTGTCGTGGAAGAGCTGATGCGTCGGAACCGGGTCACGAGTGGCCCAACCTCTGCCGACCTGCGAAGCGTCATCGACAGAGTTGGCAAAGGCCAGCTGCACGACGTCAGCGACATCTCGGCAGCCTTGAGGGGTTACTGATGGGAGTGCAAGGGATGGATATTGAGCAGCTCATGGAGAGGCTGGGCCGCTCAGGTGTCACTGTGATCCTCAAGGTGGACGACGAGAGGATGGCGGAAGGTGGTGAGCCCTGGACTTTGGTGATGTCGGGTCCAGGGCTGGGGGAGCAGGGGTTTATTCGAGCTGAATCTTCCAGCTTGAGTGACTGTCTCGAACAGGGATTCAGTCGGTTGCGTTCCCGGCCCGGCGACTGGGAATGGTTGGCGGAATTCTCGTAACCATTGAAACGAGGCCCTCCCGAACCTCTCGGGAGGGCCTCAAGTCGTTTCACGGCAACGTCAGCGGACGACGGCTGCGGCGGGTGGGTCGTCAGGGTCGCCGTCCCGGCCGCCGAGAGCATGGCCCAAGGCGTCAATGGCGTCACGCTGGAGTCGGAGTCGTATGTGGGCGTAGACGCGGGCGGTAACGCCGATGTGGGCGTGGCCGAGGAGTTCCTTGATGACGATGAGGTCAATGCCCTGTTCCAGGAGCAGGTTGGCGGTCGAGTGCCGGAGATCGTGGAAGCGGATGGTCCGAAGGTCGGCGCTGTGGAGGAGGCGGAGGAAGCGGCGGTTGAGGTTGCCAGGGTCGAGCGGCCTGCCCTTCGGGCCCGGGGGGCTTCCGTGACAAAATCGCAGAGGTTCGCCGGTCGCATGACGAGGTGCGGCAAGGTCCGTGGAATCCCGAGAATGGCGGCGGCGACTATTTCTTCCACCGCCGAGGGCATGATCTTCTAGTGACGGCCGGGGCGGCCTCAGCGGCTCATCAGCTCCGACACCTTCACGAAGCGGTAGCCCCGGGCGCGCAGCTCCGGGACGATCCGGCGGATGGCCTGCTCGGTCACCGGGGCGGCGCTGCGGGTGCAGTGCAGGACGACCAGGGAGCCGGGGCGGACGCCGGAGAGGACCTGGTCGGCGACGGCGTCGGGGTCCTTGGCGAAGGCGTCGCCGCTGACCACGTCCCACTGCACGGCGGTGACGCCGGCGGGGGCGAGGGCGCGGCGGGCGTCGTCGTCGTAGCAGCCGCCGGGGAAGCGGAAGTACGGGACGACGTTGACGGCGCCCGCGTCGCGGAAGGCGTCGAAGGCGCGCTGGACGTCGGCCGCCATGTCCGGCCGGGGCACGGTCGGTAGCCCGTAGCAGGGCGCGGCGAAGGCGTAGTGGCTGAACGAGTGGTTGGCGATCTCGAAGAGCGGATCGGTCCCGATGGAACGTGCCTGGTCCGGGTACTCCTCGGCCCAGCGGCCCGTCATGAACACGGTCGCGTCCACCTTCAGGCGGCGCAGGGTCGCGATGAGCTGCGGATTGTCGAAGCGTTCGCCGCGCGCGGCGCGCGGGCCCTGGTCGGCCGTCATGTCGGCGTCGAAGGTGAGGGCGACGACCTTCTCGGCGCTCTTCACCCGGTGCGTGTAGACGGGGGTGAGGCCGCCGGCGGCCGGTGCGAGCGTCGGCGGTGCCTTACGGGCCGGCGCGGCCTGGTGGCCGGGCGCGGGCGGGGCCGCCTTCGCGGCGGGCGTCCTGGCTGCGGGTGTCTTGGCGGCCACCGGTGCGGGCCGCTCGGCCGCGCCCCCGCCGCAGCCGACGAGAACGGCACCCAAGAGAGCAAGCGCCGACAGTCTTCGTACAGGAATGGTCACCCACGGAAATTAACCGATCATTGGGTGAGCAGCCGCCTCCGGCACTCCGCCACGTCGAAGTCGCCCTTCGGGTAGCGCGGGTCCAGCTCCTCCAGGTGTTCCAGGAGCAGGGTGCTGATCGCCCAGTTGCGGTACCACTTGCGGTCGGCGGGGACCAGGTACCAGGGCGTCCGGTCGGTCGCGCAGCGGGCGAGGGCGATCTCGTACGCCTCCTGGTAGGCGGGCCACAGGGCGCGCTCGTCGATGTCGCCGGGGCTGAACTTCCAGTGCTTGTCCGGGTTGTCCAGGCGCTCCAGGAGCCGGTCGCGCTGCTCCTCGTACGAGAGGTGGAGGAAGACCTTCACGAGGGTGACGCCGTCGTCCGCGAGGGACCGCTCGAAGGCGTCGATCTCGCCGTACCGCTCCTCCAGCTCCGCCGGCGGGACCAGGCCGCGGACCCGGGCGATGAGCACGTCCTCGTAGTGGGAGCGGTCGAAGATGCCGATCTCGCCGGCGTGGGGGAGGGCCCGGGTGACGCGCCACAGGAACGGGTGGGCGCGCTCCTCCGCCGTCGGTGCCTTGAAGGCGTGGACGCGGCAGCCGGAGGGGTTGAGGTGGCCGATCACATGCTTGACCGTGCCGCCCTTGCCGCTGGTGTCCATGCCCTGGAGCACGAGGAGCACCCGGCGCCGGTCGCCGGCCGTGCTCGCCGCGTAGAGACGTTCCTGCAGCTCGGCGAGGCGGGGGCCGATCGTGGTCGTGGCGGCGAGACCGGCCGCCTTGCCGTCCGGGGCGCCGGGCGTCGCGGCGGCGTCGTACGCGGAGAGCTCGACGCGCTCGCCCACGGGGACCCGCAGCAGCTCCCGCAGGGATCCCCGGCTCGCGGTGGTGTGGTCGCTCGACATCCGCTCCCGCCTTCCCGGCCGGTGTCGGCCGCTGTCCGTCCGCTTCCCGGCCGTTGTCCGGCCACTGCCCGGCCGCTGTCCGTCCGGCGCTCGTCTACCCCGGTTCGCCGCCGCTGCTACCGATCCTGCGCGTCGAGCGCCGGTGCCACCACCGCGAAGGCCCGGTCGAGCAGTTCCAGCGGGTCCTCCGCCGCGTCGCTGTCGGCCCAGCGCTGGAGCGCCGTGTGGAACGCGACCAGGGCCGTGCCCGCCGCCAGCCTCGGATACAGGTCGCCGGCCGGGTCGAGGCCCCGGCGGGCGGCCAGTTCCGCCGCGAGCGCCTCGCGCCAGTCGGCCTGCCGCTCCAGGAAGCGGGCGAGGAGCGGGGGCGTACGGAGGATGAGCTGGACCACGCGCAGGGCGCGGGCCGCGTGGTCGGCGTGGCGGTCCGTGCAGGCGGCGAGCGGTACGGCGACGGCGTGCCGCAGCGACGCGGACGGGGGCTCGCCGGCCGGGCGCCCGGCCAGGGCGGCGTGGATGTCGGCGCCCATGCCGGACAGGAACCGCACGACCACGTCCTCCTTGGAGGCGAAGTAGCGGAAGAAGGTCCGCTTCGACACCCCGACGTCGGTCGCGATCTCGTCCACCGTGACCGCGTCGAAGCCCTTCCGGGCCAGGAGCTGGAGCGCCGACTCGGTGAGCTCGGTCGCGACCACGAGGCGCTTGCGCTCGGCCAGGCTGAGGGCGGGGTCGGCGGCGGTGGAGGAGGGGGCGGCGGGGGTGGAGGAGGGGTCGGCGTCGGTGGTCATGTGCCGATCGTAGCCCGGCTCTGTCACTCGGAGAAGTGCTTGACACCGAGTGACACGCGCGGCAGCGTGTGTCACATGACTCGACCCTCACCCTGGAACGCCGACCGCATCCCCGACCTCACCGGCCGCGTCTTCGTCGTCACCGGCGCCAACAGCGGCCTCGGCCTCGCCACCACCCGCGAGCTCGCCCGGCACGGCGGGCACGTCGTCCTCGCCGTCCGCGACGAGCGCAAGGGACGCGATGCGGCCCACGGCATAGCCCGCGAGGTGCCCGGCGCCCGCCTCGACGTGCGGCGGCTCGACCTGGCCGACCTCGACTCCGTACGGGACTTCGCCGGAAAGCTGCGCGCCGACCACGAGCACGTCGACGTGCTGGTCAACAACGCCGGGGTGATGGCCCCGCCCCGCACCCTCAGCGCGCAGGGCCATGAGCTCCAGTTCGCCGTCAATCACCTCGGCCACTTCGCGCTCACCGGGCTCCTGCTCGACCGCCTGGCCGCCGGCCGCGACGCCCGGATCGTCACCGTCAGCTCGCTCCAGCACCGCAAGGGCCGGATCGACCTCGACGCCCTGGAGGACGGAGACAGCGTCCGCCGCTACGCGCCCATGGGGGCCTACAACCGGTCCAAGCTGGCCAACGCCGTCTTCGGGCACCAGCTCCACCAGCGCCTGACGGCGGCCGGCAGCCCCGTGCGCAGCCTCCTCGCCCACCCCGGCTACACGGCCACCAACCTCCAGAACGACACGCCCGTCGCCCTCGTCCGGCTGGTCTTCGGCCGCGTCCTCGGCCCGCTGCTCGCCCAGGCCCCGCAGACCGGGGCGCTGCCCCAGCTCTACGCGGCGACGGCTCCGGACGCCGAGGGCGGCGCGTTCATCGGACCGGACGGCCGGGGCGAGCTGCGCGGCGCGCCGACCCGGGTGGCGCTCGCACCGGCGGCGGCCGATCCGGAGACCGGCCGCCGCCTGTGGGAACTGTCCGAGACCCTCACCGGTGTGCGGTACGAGACGCGGGGCTGACCGGCACCGGATCCGGCGCCACGCCCGGCACCCGGTCCGGCACCACGCCCGGCGCCATGAGCAGCCTCACCGCCGGCGCCGGGCTGCTCAGCGCCAAGGGCCCGTCACCGCGAACGTCGTCCCCGGCGTGTAGCAGTTCACGTACATGGTCGAACCGTCCGGGGAGAACGTCACGCCCGCGAACTCGCCCCACTCCGGGGCCTCCCGTGTCCCTATGTTCTGCGCGCCGCGCGCCACCGCGTACACCTCGCCCTTCCGGCTGACGCCGTAGACGTGCTGTCCGCCGTCCCCGTCCTCGCAGACCATCAGGCCGCCGGTCGGCGCGAGACAGATGTTGTCCGGCGACTCGCCGGGGAGCTGGATGTCGGTGCTCGGGCCGAAGACCACGACGAGGGTGAGCCGGCGCCGGTGCGGCTCGTACCTCCACACCTGCCCGAAGTGGGTCGCCCCGGAGCCGTCCTTGGTGCGGGCGAACGACGACACGAAGTACACGGCCCCCGGGCCGTCGCCGTGCCCGCCCCAGTAGCAGCCCTCCAGCTTCTGGGCGTGGGTGATGCCCTTCGGACCGAAGTCCTGGAGTCTGATGGGGGTCTCGACCGCCTGCGGGTCCGGCACCGGCACCCACTCCACGCCCTCGAAGCAGGCGCCCGTCTCCTGGACCACCGACAGGTCCGGCACGCCCGGCACCCGCATCGCCTCCAGGGCGCCGCCCGCGCGCAGCGAACCGGTGCCGCCGAGCGGCTTGTTCGGCAGGAAGCGGTAGAAGAGCCCGAAGGGATGCTGGAAGGCGTCCTCCGTCTCGTACACGATGCCGCTCTTCGGGTCGACGGCGACCGCCTCGTGCTGGAAACGGCCCATGGCGGTGAGCGGTACGGCGCCGGTGCGGCGCGGGTCGGCCCCGTCGACCTCGAAGACGAAGCCGTGGTCCTTGGTGTAGCCGTTCGTCCCCGCCTTGTCCTCGGTCTCCTCGCAGGTGAGCCAGGTGCCCCAAGGGGTCGGCCCGCCCGCGCAGTTGACGGCGGTTCCGGCGACGCCGACCCGCTCGTCCAGGACGTTGTTCCGCCCGTCGAGGGTGAGGACCGTGCAGCCGCCCTTGGCCGCCGGGTCGTAGGTGAGGCCCGCGACGGTCGGGACGCCCAACCTGGCGGTGGCCCGGTTCTCGTGATTCCGTATCAGGTGGATCCGGCCGCGACGGCCGGTGAAGGCACCCATGCCGTCGTGGTTGCCGGGGACGGGACCCTCGCCGGAGCGCAGGGTGTCCCCTTGCCGGGAGAGGACCTTGTAGGAGAAGCCGGCCGGGAGGTCGAGCAGCCCGGCCGGGTCGGGGATCAGCGGGCCGTAGCCGGCGTGACCCCCGAGGGGCGAGGCGGCGGCGCTGCCGGCGAAGAGTTCGGAGACGGCGCCGGTGAAGGCGATGCCGGCGACGGACGCGCCGGTACGGGCGAGGATCTGACGTCGTGTTGCGGACATGAGGCAACCCACTTCCTGCTGGCGGACAGGACTGAAGTACGTGGTGTGACGTGTAACCCGCATGGTGTATCACGCACGGTGGTGACACGTGAACCATGCGGGTCCACGTTGCCTCAAGTGACGGAAGGGATCAGGAGGTCAGCTCGGCGTCGAGCGTGATCGTCGTCCCCGCCAGTGCCTGGCTCACCGGGCAGTTCTTCTCGCCCTCCTGGGCCAGCCGCCGGAACTCCTCCGCGTCCAGTCCCGGCACCGTCCCGCGCACGGTGAGGTGGCTGCCCGTGATGCCCTTGCCGGGCACGAAGGTGACCTCGGCCGTGGTCTCCAGGCGGGTCGGCGGGGTGTCGTTCTTCGCGAGGACGTTGGAGAACGCCATGTTGTAGCAGGAGGAGTGCGCGGCGGCGATCAGCTCCTCGGGGCTGGTCACCCCGTTCGGCTCCTCGGTGCGGGCCGGCCAGGACACCGGGTACGAGCCGATGCCGGAGGAGTCGAGCGACACGACGCCCGACCCCTTGAACAGGTCGCCCTCCCAGACGTTGCGGGCGGTACGCGTAGCGGCCATGGTGGATCCCTTTCGATCGGGTATGGCCCCCAAGCTACTGCGCCACGAGTCCCTTCGCGTCCCGCGCCAGCGCGGTGAGCCGCGAGATCGCCCGGAAGTACTTCTTCTTGTACCCGCCGTTCAGCATCTCGTCGCTGAACAGCTTGTCGAAGGGCATCCCGGAGGCGAGGACCGGGATCTCCCGGTCGTAGAGCCGGTCGGCGAGGACGACGAGCCGCAGCGCGGTCGACTGGTCGGGGACGGGCTGGACGTCGGTCAGACAGACCGCCGTCAGGTCGTCGGTGAGCGCCCCGTACCGGCTCGGGTGCACCCTGGCCAGGTGTTCGAGCAGGTGCGGGAAGTCGTCGAGCGAGGCGCCGGGCGTGGCGTACGCGGCCTTCGCGACGACCTCGTCGGCGTACGGCGCGGGGGCCTCCGGCAGGCCGCGGTGGCGGTAGTCCTCGCCGTCGATCCGCAGCGGCCGGAAGTGCGCCGACAGGCCCTGGATCTCGCGCAGGAAGTCGGCGGCGGCGAACCGGCCCTCGCCGAGCTTGCCGGGCAGGGTGTTGGAGGTGGCGGCGAGCGCCACGCCCGCGTCGACCAGCTTGCCGAGCAGGGTGGAGACCAGGACCGTGTCGCCCGGGTCGTCGAGCTCGAATTCGTCGATGCACAGGAGCCGGTGCCCGCTGAGGGTCTGCACGGTCTGCTGGAAGCCGAGGGCGCCCACCAGGTTGGTCAGCTCCACGAACGTGCCGAACGCCTTGAGCGCGGGCTCGGCGGGGGTGGCGTGCCACAGCGAGGCCAGCAGGTGGGTCTTGCCGACGCCGTAGCCGCCGTCGAGGTAGATCCCGCGGGGTCCGGCCGGAGCGGCGGACTTCTTCGGGGCCCTGGAGAACCAGCGGCGCCTGCCCGCGCCGGAGGCGTGGGCGCCGCCGAGGCCCTCGGCGAAGCCGCTGAGGATCTTGACGGCTTCGATCTGGCTCGGCTGGTGCGGGTCCGGGATGTACGTGTCGAAGCGCACCGAGTCGAACCGGGGCGGCGGCACCATCTCCGCCACAAGACGGTCGGCGGGGACGTGGGGCTCTCGGGAGCACAGCGAGAGCGGGGCCGCTTCGGTGGAAGCCGCCGCTTCGGTCATGGCACGGGTCGACACAGTTCCCCACTGTAAGCGCCATGTCAGACTGCGGGGATGCGACGCCTGTTCCCTGTGACGGACATGACAGCCGCCGGCACGCCGGCCCCCGACACCACGGCCGCCTCGGACAGGGAGTGGTCCCTCGACGAGCTCGCCGACGCCTACGCGTATCCGGCGGAGGCGGCCTCCGCGCCCTGGCTGCGCGCCAACATGGTCTCCTCGCTCGACGGGGCGGGCCAGCACGACGGCCGCTCGCAGCCGCTGTCCTCCGAGGCCGACATGCGGATCTTCGGGACCCTGCGGGCCCTGGCCGACGTGGTCGTCGTCGGCGCCGAGACCGTACGTCTGGAGGGCTACCGTCCGGCGCGGGCGCGGGAGGCGTTCGCGGCCCGCCGGGCGGCGGCGGGGCAGGGGCCGGCGCCGGTGATCGCCGTCGTGACGGCCTCGCTGGACCTGGATTTCTCGCTTCCGCTTTTCACCGAGCCGCTGGTGCCGACCCTCGTCCTGACCGGAGCCGCGTCGTCCCCCGAGCGGCGGGCGGAGGCCGAGCGGGCGGGCGCGGAGGTGGTGATCGCCGGCGACGGTCCGGGGGTCGAGCCGGAGCGGGCGGTGGCGGCGCTCGCCGAGCGCGGTCTGCGGCGGCAGCTCACCGAGGGCGGGCCCCGTCTGCTCGGGCAGTTCGTGGCCGCGGGGGTGCTCGACGAGCTGTGTCTGACGGTCTCGCCGACCATGACCGCGGGCGGTGCGCAGCGGATCGCGGGCGGGCCCTCCGTGGAGGTTCCGAAACGCTTCGCCGTGGCGTCGGTGCTGGAGCAGGACGGCTTCCTCTTCACCCGCTACCGTCGGATCTGACAATCGGCGGAATTTGTCGTTCCGCTTAGCGTCCGCTGGGCACACTTACTCTCGCAGTCCCCGTGCGGGCACGGGGAAGGATGGTTTCCGCAGAAGGGCTCCTGAGGTGTTCACAAGCGTTCTGATGATCGAGAAGCCCCTGACGTCCGTCGACGTGGATTTCGTCACCACCCTGCACGGCGACGAGGGCGTTTCCTTCATCGTTCTGATGCAGCCGCGCGGTGACCAGGCCGATGTACTGCTGCGCGCCATCGACGACGTCGCCATGGGCGAACTGAGGGAAGCGGCCCGCGAGGGCGAAGAGCCGGAGGGCAAGGAGGCGCGGCCGCTCGCCGAGCAGGCCCTGGAGCGCTCCCTCCAGGCGCTGAGAGACGCGGGCTGCGAGGCGGTCGGACAGGTGGTCGAGGACCACCCCCTGGACAAGATGAAGTCCGTGGTCGACGAGGTCGACGCCGACGAGGTGATCGTCCTCACCGCCCCCCACTACGTGGAGGAGTTCTTCCACCGCGACTGGGCGTCCCGGGCCCGCCACAAGGTCGGCGTCCCGGTCCTGAAGCTGTTCGCCCACAGCGAGGAGTAGCCGGTCCACGGCCGGCCGGCCCGGGCGCCCGCCCGGGCCGGCCGCCCCCAGCCACTAGGCTGGAGCGCGACAGTTCGCCGCAGCATCCGCACGTACTCCGGGGAGAGAACCGCATGGCACCCGCCATCCCTGCCGCCATGGAACGGCCGCACTTCATCGGCATCGGCGGTGCCGGAATGTCGGGCATCGCGAAGATCCTCGCCCAGCGCGGCGCCAAGGTCGCCGGCAGTGACGCCAAGGAGTCGGCGACCGCCGCGTCCCTGCGCGCCCTGGGCGCCACCGTGCACATCGGTCATGCCGCCGCGCACCTCGCCGACGACGCCACCGCCGTCGTCGTCTCCAGCGCCATCCGCGCCGACAACCCCGAGCTGGCCCGCGCCGCCGAGCTCGGCATCCCGGTCGTCCACCGCTCCGACGCGCTCGCCTCCCTCATGGACGGTCTCGGCGCGATCGCCGTCGCCGGCACGCACGGGAAGACGACGACCACCTCCATGCTGGCCGTGGCCCTCACCGAGCTCGGTCTCGACCCCTCGTACGCCATCGGCGGCGACCTCGCCGGCCCCGGCACCAACGCGCGGCACGGCGACGGCCGGATCTTCGTCGCGGAGGCGGACGAGAGCGACCGCAGCTTCCAGAAGTACGACCCCGAGGTCGCCATCGTCCTCAACGTCGAGCTGGACCACCACGCGAACTACGCGTCGATGGACGAGATCTACGAGTCCTTCGAGGCGTTCGCCGCCAAGATCCGCCCCGGCGGCACCCTCGTCGTCGGCGAGCATGCGGGCGCCCGCGAACTGGCCCGCCGCGTCGCCGGGCGCGAGGGCCTCACCGTGCTCACGGTCGGCGAGTCCGAGGACTCCGACGCCCGCATCCTGAAGATCGTCCCGAACGGGATGAAGAGCGAGGTCACCGTCGCCCTCGACGGCACCGAGCACACCTTCACCGTCTCCGTGCCCGGCCGCCACTACGCCCACAACGCCGCCGCCGCCCTCGCCGCCGGCTCCCGCGTCGGCATCGACCCGGCCGAGCTGGCCCGGGCGCTGACCGCCTACACCGGCGTCGGCCGCCGCCTCCAGTTGAAGGGGGAGGCCGCGGAGGTCCAGGTCATCGACTCGTACGCCCACCACCCCACGGAGATGACCGCCGACCTGGAGGCCATGCGCGGCGCCGCCGGGGCCGCCCGCCTCCTCGTCGTCTTCCAGCCGCACCTCTTCTCCCGCACCCAGGAGCTGGGCCGGGAGATGGGCGAGGCCCTCGCGCTCGCCGACGCCTCCGTGGTCCTGGACATCTACCCGGCCCGCGAGGACCCGATCCCCGGCGTCACCAGCGAGCTGATCATCGCCGCGGCCCGCGCCGCCGGCGCCGACGTCACCGCCGTCCACGACAAGGAGGCGGTGCCGGAGGTGATCGCGGGAATGACCAAGCCCGGCGACATGGTTCTGACCATGGGCGCGGGCGACGTCACCGACCTGGGCCCGAAGATCCTGGACCGGCTCGGCCGGCCGGGCCGGCTCGAGCGGTAGGGAAGGCAGGGAGCGAGCTCATGGCGTACGAGGTCGAGAAGACCGACGAGGAATGGCAGGCCGAGCTGACCCCGGCGGAGTACCAGGTGCTCCGCCTCGCCGGCACGGAGCCCGCCTTCCGCGGTGAGTACACGGACACCAAGACGAAGGGCGTCTACTCCTGCCGCGCCTGCGGAGCGGAGCTCTTCACGTCGAACGAGAAGTTCGAGTCGCACTGCGGCTGGCCGTCCTTCTACGACCCGAAGGACAGCGACGCGGTCGAACTGGTCGCCGACACCTCCCACGGCATGATCCGCACCGAGGTCCGCTGCGCCCGCTGCGGCTCCCACCTGGGCCATGTCTTCGAGGGCGAGGGCTACCCGACCCCGACGGACCAGCGCTACTGCATCAACTCGATCTCGCTGCGGCTCGAGCCCGACGAGAGCTGAGCCCCGAGGCACCCCCTCCACCGGACCCGAGCCGGCCCGCGCGTCCGCGCGGGCCGGCTCAGTCGTTCCCGGGGGCCTCCTCCGGCGCCGCCGCCCCGCACACCGGGCACAGCCCCCGGTACGTGATCTCCACGCCCGTCACCGTGAAGCCGAAGCGCTCCGTCTCCGGCAGGCCGACCATCGGGTCGCCCTCCGGGTGGACGTCGCGGACCGTGCCGCAGCCCGCGCAGACCAGGTGCTGGTGGGCGCGGTGGGCGTTCGGGTCGTAGCGCTTGGCGCGGCCCACGCTGGAGACCTCGATCACCTCGCCCAGCGAGACCAGCTCGCCCAGCGTGTTGTAGACCGTGGCGCGGGAGATCTCCGGCAGCCGCTCCGTCGCGCGCGCCAGCACCTCGTCCGCCGTCAGGTGGATGTGCTCGCCGTCGAGGACCTCGGCGACCACGCGGCGCTGGGCGGTCATCCGCCAGCCGCGTCGGCGAAGCCGTTCCAGCAGGTTGCTCATGGTCACCCAGCCTTGCACCGCGACATCAGAACGAATCGGCCATGAAGAGCTCGGGTCGGTCTGACCGTCGTATTGACTTGGACTGAGTCCACCATAGGATCTACTCCAGCAGTAGCCAAGAGGGTGTGCACCGGCCACACCGATACCCACACCGGCGCCTCGGCAGTCAGTACCCGAGCTCGCGATCCGAATGGTTCGGAAGGAAGACCCGATGTCTGAGCAGAATCACGATCCGCTGGTCACCGAAGACGAGGCGGCGAAGGGGGTCGGGGGCTGCCCGGTCGCGCACGACCGCGCCCCGCACCCCACCCAGGGCGGCGGCAACCGCCAGTGGTGGCCGGAGCGGCTGAACCTGAAGATCCTCGCCAAGAACCCCGCCGTGGCGAACCCCCTCGGTGAGGACTTCGACTACGCCGAGGCGTTCAAGGCGCTCGACCTCGCGGCCGTGAAGCGGGACATCGCCGAGGTGCTCACCACCTCGCAGGACTGGTGGCCGGCCGACTTCGGCAACTACGGCCCGCTGATGATCCGCATGGCCTGGCACAGCGCCGGCACCTACCGCATCAGCGACGGCCGCGGCGGCGCGGGCGCCGGCCAGCAGCGCTTCGCCCCGCTGAACAGTTGGCCGGACAACGGCAACCTCGACAAGGCCCGCCGTCTGCTGTGGCCGGTCAAGAAGAAGTACGGCCAGAGCATCTCCTGGGCCGACCTCATGATCCTCACCGGCAACGTCGCCCTGGAGACGATGGGCTTCAAGACCTTCGGCTTCGCCGGCGGCCGCGAGGACGTCTGGGAGGCCGAGGAGGACGTCTACTGGGGCCCCGAGACCACCTGGCTCGGCGGTGACGAGCGCTACAGCGGCGACCGCGAGCTGGAGAGCCCGCTCGGCGCCGTGCAGATGGGCCTCATCTACGTCAACCCGGAGGGCCCCAACGGCAACCCGGACCCGATCGCCGCGGCCCGAGACATCCGCGAGACCTTCCGCCGGATGGCGATGAACGACGAGGAGACCGTCGCCCTCATCGCCGGTGGCCACACCTTCGGCAAGGCCCACGGTGCCGGCCCGGCCGACAACGTCGGCGCCGACCCCGAGGCCGCCCCGCTGGAGCAGCAGGGCCTCGGCTGGAAGAACTCGTACGGCACCGGCAAGGGCGCCGACGCGATCACCTCCGGCCTCGAGGTCACCTGGACCACCACCCCGGCCAAGTGGGGCCACGACTTCTTCAAGCACCTCTTCGAGTACGACTACGAGCTCACCAAGAGCCCGGCCGGCGCCCACCAGTGGGTCGCCAAGGACGCCCCGGAGATCATCCCGGACGCCCACGACCCGGAGAAGAAGCACCGCCCGACGATGCTCACCACCGACCTGTCGCTGCGCTTCGACCCGGTCTACGAGCAGATCTCGCGCCGCTTCTACGAGAACCCGGAGCAGTTCGAGGACGCCTTCGCCCGCGCCTGGTACAAGCTGACCCACCGTGACCTCGGCCCGGTCGTCCGCTACCTCGGCCCGGAGGTCCCCTCCGAGGTCCTGCTGTGGCAGGACCCGCTGCCGGCCCGTTCGTACGAGCTGATCGACGACGCCGACATCGCCTCCCTCAAGGAGCGGATCCTCGGCTCGGACCTCACGGTCACCCAGTTGGTCTCCGCCGCCTGGGCCGCCGCCTCCTCCTTCCGCGGCAGCGACAAGCGCGGCGGCGCCAACGGCGGCCGCATCCGCCTGGAGCCGCAGCGCAACTGGGAGGTCAACAACCCGGACGAGCTCGCCCAGGTGCTGCGCGTCCTGGAGGGCATCCAGGAGTCCTTCAACTCCGCCCAGACCGGCGGCAAGCAGGTCTCCCTCGCCGACCTCGTCGTCCTCGCGGGCACCGCGGCCGTCGAGAAGGCGGCCAAGGACGCCGGCCTCGACATCGAGGTCCCGTTCACGGCCGGCCGCGTGGACGCCTCCCAGGAGCAGACGGACGTCGAGTCCTTCGCCGCCCTGGAGCCGGCCGCGGACGGTTTCCGCAACTACGTGGGCAAGGGCCAGCGCCTCCCCGCCGAGTACCTGCTGCTCGACAAGGCGAACCTGCTGACCCTCTCCGCCCCGGAGACCACGGTCCTCGTCGGCGGCCTGCGCGCCCTGGGCGTGACCCAGCCGCAGACCTCCCTCGGCGTCTTCACCGAGACCCCGGGCAAGCTGACGAACGACTTCTTCGTCAACCTGCTCGACCTCGGCACGACCTGGAAGTCGACCTCCGCCGACCAGACCACGTTCGAGGGCCGCGACGCGGCCACCGGCGAGGTCAAGTGGACGGGCACCCGCGCCGACCTGGTCTTCGGCTCGAACTCCGAGCTGCGCGCGCTCGCCGAGGTGTACGCCTCCGACGACGCCAAGGAGAAGTTCGCGAAGGACTTCGTCGCGGCCTGGAGCAAGGTCATGGACCTGGACCGGTTCGACCTCGTCTGATCGGGTCGCCTGATCAGGTCGCCTGATCGGACTGAGTGAGACAGGGCCCCGGCGGTTTTCCGCCGGGGCCCTCCCTTATACCGGTCGTTTCAGAACGAGTCCGACCGAGCGCTCCGGTCCGCGAACGAGGCCGGCCACGCGACGTCATCGACCGCGAGCCACGGCGCAGCGGCTACGCCGGCAGGTGTCACCCCGGTGAAGGCTCTGACCTCGCGGTGGAGGTGGGCCTGGTCGACGTAGCCGCTCACGGCCGCCACCTGGGCGGCGGCGTTACCCGCCGCGAGGAGATGGGCGGCGTGGTCGAAGCGCACCAGCCGGGCGGCATGCTTGGGGGTGACGCCGATCTGGGAACGGAAGCGGGACCACAGGCGCTTGCGGCTCCATCCCACCTCGTTCGCCAGGCTGTCGACGCGCACCCGTCCCCGACGGGTGAGCATCATCTCCCAGGCGGCGGCCACCTCGGGATCAGGCGACGGGCGCGCGCCCATCCGTCGGCCGAGGGCATCGAGCGCGATCGTGAATCGCTCGTCCCACGACGTGGCGGCCCGCAGCCTTTCCTCGACTCGCCCGGCCTCGCGGCCCCAGACGTCCTCCAGGGAGACCACCGCCGCCCCGCCGAGGTCGGTCGACGCGCCGAGCACCGCAGCCGCCAGGACCGGTGACAACCGGATCTGGAGGCACTCGATCCCTCCGGCCGCCCGGCATCCGAAGCGAAGGTCGCCGGGTGCCAGTCCGACGACCGCGCTGCCGCATGCGCGCCCGCCGCGGGTGTCGTGGACCAGGCTGTTCTCGTTGCTCAGATCCACGAACAGGGTGACCGAGGGGTGCGCGACCATGGTGATCTCCACGTGCGCCGGGCCGCGTTGCCGGAACCCGGCCAAGCCGACCCCCGGCAGCCGGACCGGCTGTCGGGGCACGGCGACCTCCACCGACGTCCAGTCGAGTGGTGGTTCGGTGGGCTTCACAGCACCAGGGTAGGCGAGGGGCGTCAGCGGGCCGTCGCTGCGAAGTGCAGCAGCAACTCGCCGGTCGTCTCCGGTGCTTCGAGCATGGGGAAGTGCCCGACGTCGGGCAACAGCTCGACGCGCGCGTTCGGCACCGTGTCGTAGTGGTGCGCCGAAGCCGGGTCCCAGCGGGGGTCGGCGGCGCCGAAGATCACCAGAACAGGGACGTCGAGTGCGGTCAGGCGCGCGGGGAGGCTCCTCTCGGCGATGTACGCGCTGTTGTGGCGCAGCACCGTCCTGAACGTGCGGTAACCGATGCCCCGTACGTCGGCGATCAGGTCGTCCGGGACGTCCACCGGGCGCTGGCACACCGCGGTCACCCCCCGGCGGAGCATCGCGTCGGAACGGATTCTCCATACCAGCGGGCCGAGCGGCGGTCCGATCAGGACCCGGAGGAAGGCGGGCTGTGGAAGGAGCGCGTCGGGACTCGGTCCACTGCTGATGAGTGCGAGCGATCCCACCAGGTCCGGGCGCTGTTCGGCGAGGGCTGTGGCGATGTATCCGCCGCTGGAGTGCCCGGCCACGGTGACCGCACGAAGGCCCAGTTCATCGAGCGCCGCGGCCAGGCCGGCCGCCTGCGCGGGCACGTCGTACGACGGCGCGGGCGGGGACTGACCGTGGCCCGGGAGGTCGATCCGGATGACGTGATACCGGCCGGCCAGTGCCGGCACCACCGGGCCCCAGGAGCTGCCCGCGGCCCCCGATCCGTGGATGAGCACGAGCGGCGGCGCCTCCCGCGGGCCGTCGTGGACCACGTGCATCCCGTGCAATCGCCTACTGCCGAAGAGATCCATGCACGGGAGGATGTCCGGGCTGCCGGCCCTCGGTCTTGTACAAATGTCGTCACGGGGCGACGAAACGATCAGTCAGTTGCTCGTCGTGGCCAGCTTCGCCGCGAAGCCGAGGAACAGCGCCCCCGCCCCCGTCGTCAGCCCGGCCGAGAGCTTCCGGCGGCGGCGGAACTGCGCGGCGAGATACGTGCCGCCGAGGATCAGCGCGGTCACGTACGCGACGCTGATGACCTGGTAGACGAGGGCGAGCAGCACGAACGACAGGCCCGGGTGGGCGTAGTCGGGGTCGACGAACTGCACGAAGAACGAGATGAAGAAGAGGATCGCCTTCGGGTTGAGGACGGTGATCAGCAAGGAGCGCCGGAACAGCCGCCCCGGAGCCGTTGACGGCTCCGGGGCGTCCGTCTCGCTCTTCTCCTGCCGGCGCCGCCACATCGCCCAGGCCGCCCGGATCATGCCCACGGCGATCCAGGTGAGATAGCCGGCGCCGGCGTACTTCACGATGGCGAACAGCAGATCGTTCGTCTGGAGCAGGGAGGCGAGGCCGGCCGCCGTCGCCGTCATGAGCAGCGTCTCACCCAGGAACACCCCGGCCGCGGCACGGTATCCGGCCCTCACCCCGAGCCGCGCGGCGACCGAGAGCGTGAAGAGGGAACTCGGCCCCGGCAGCAGAATGATCAGCAGAGCGCCCAGGGTGTACGTGAGCAGGTTCTCGACTCCCAGCATTCCGGCACCTTCCTCCTGGAACCCCGGCGGGTTCGCCGCTAACCGACGTTGTTTCCCGTACGCACGTTGTGCGCGCTCACCATCTCGTCCACCTCGCCGATGCGCTCCAGGGCGTACTTCTCACTGATGTGGGTGAAGTTGTCCGCCCAGAAGGCTCCCAGCTCGTCGATGTCGAGCAGGTCCTGATCACCGAACCTGGCGAACATCTCCTCCCGGTCCTCCCGTGTCACCGTGATTCCGAGAGCGGCCAGGTAGCTGTCGATCTCGGCACTGCTCTTGAAGAAATTCGGCCGCTCGTAGTCGACCAGGAGATCCCAGGCCGGGCTGTTCGGCAACGGAATAAAGCGCGAGAACTCGACCGAGGAGAGCTCGACCTCGCCCAGCATCTGCCGGATTCCCGCGATGGTGCGGTCCAGCGTCTCCGGCCGCTCTCCCGGCGCGCCGGCGATGTACGAGGCGTGGACGGAGATCCCCGCCTTGTTGAGCATGCGGATGGCTTCGAGGTTGGTCTCGCCCGTCGTCTTGTTCTTCCGCTGGGCCTCCAGCATCTCGGGGTCGGCGGCGTCCAGGCCGATGTTGGCGCGGGTGACGCCGAGGCGCCGGAGCTTGTCGACGTTGTTGCGCTTGGTCAGGCCGAGGGCGCGCGCGTAGACCATGACCTGCAGTTCACCGTGGTCGATACGGCGCTTCAGGTGCGGCGGCATGGCGTCGATGAGGGCGTCCACATAGCGGGGGCTGGCGGTGAAGCTGTCGTAGACCTCGAAGAACAGGTTGATGCCGTGCTCGCGGTTGTACTGGTCGATCGCCGTCCAGAAACCGCGCGGATCACCGGTGTTGACCGTCAGATCGGCGATGGAGCAGTACGTGCAGCGCTTGTGGCCGTTCTCGCAGCCGCGCGCGTTGTTCACCGTCACGGGCCGCACCGTGTGGCCGTGGAGATGGCCGAACTGCTCACGGTAATTGTCGGCATAGACGTCGAGGACGTCGTCGATGAAGGAAAGGTCCGGAATGGTGTTGCGCAGGGCGAGCGCGTATTTCGGTGCCGGATTGACGTGGATCCGGCCGTCCTTCCGGTAGGCGAGCGAGGACACCTCCGACACGTCGGCGCCGTCGACCAGAGCGCGGACCAGTTGCACGAACGGTATCTCGCCGCCGTCGTTGGCTATCACGTAGTCGATCTGCGGCCTGTTGCGGAGGATCATCTCGGGAAAGAAGATCGCGTGATCGTCGCCGAGGACGACCTTCGCCCCGCCGGCCTTCGCGGTCTCGGCGATCTTCAGGGCCTCCGAGTAGGTCGGGGTCAGCGCGCTGATCCCCACGACATCGGGCGCGTAGTCCCGGACGGCCTGCCGCACGGTCTCGGTATTGCTGATGCCGCCGTCGACGACGCGGATGTCGACCCGGTCGCCCAGGGCGTCGCGGGTGGCCGTGGCGAGCTGGACGATCCCGATGTGCGGATAACAGGCGTAGTTCGAGGCGTTCCTGTTGGCCGTGGGGTTGGGGGCGTTCGCGAGCAGGACCTTCAACGTCATTTCATCACCTGGCACAGGCAGAGCGAAGCGGACGGGCCGCACGGACGGATCATGAACGGTTGCATGCGGGAAGTTGCTGTACCAGGCACCAATCGGCCAGCGTGGCGGCCGAAACCGGACGGTACGATTCCATTCGGCCAGAGGGAAACGATCAAGACAGACCGCGGACCCGCCCTGGCACAATGGCGCCCTCATCGAGCCGAACGATCAAGGGGTGGGGCACATGGCCGTCACGAGAAGGCTGTTCATGGGCGGATTCACGGCGGGGGCCGTGACCGTCGCCGTCGGAGCGACGGCGACCGAGGCCGAGGCGGCGGGGGAGACCACGACCTTCACCGGTCCGGTCGTCGCCCAGGGTCAGGTCACCGCCCCGCGGTACTACGCGGCGGCGCCCGGCGAGGGCCTGTACGTCAAGTCGGCCAACACCACCGGCAACGCGGCGACCGTCGTCCTGGAGGCGACCGAGGGCCCCGGCTCCGCCCTCAACGTCGTCTCCAAGAACCCCACCACCTCCGCCATGTACCTGCGGGGCACGGAGCGCACCGACCGGGGCACCCTCAAGATCGCCCACGTCGGTTACGCCGACGGCTCCGACGCCGGCGCCTCCGCCCTCTCCATCGACCTCCAGACCGCGGGCACCGCCTCCCAGGGCATTTTCGTCACGGCGACCACGGGCCCGACCACCGGCGCCCTGCTGGTCCTCCGCAACAACGCCGGCCGCGAGGACCTCACCGTCGAGGGCAACGGCCTCATCGGCATCGGCGTCGACCGCGGCGCCAACCCGCGCGCCCAGGTCCACATCGTGCAGCGCACGGACAAGCCGGGCCTCCTCGTCGAGGGCACCGTCGAGATCGGCAACGTGACGACGCCGCCCACCGGGACCGTCTCCGCCACCGGCGGCGGTGTCCTCTACTCCCAGGACGGCGACCTGTGGTGGCGCGAGAGCGGCGGCACGCCCCGCCGGATCGCCCTGGTCTAGGGAAGGGAGGAGAAACGATGGTGCAGCTCACGCCCGAAGAGCTGGTCGGCGAGTTCCAGGACGCCGTGGTCGAGCTCTACTTCGCCCGGAAGCGGATCCACGCCCTGGAGGCCGAGAACGCCGAGCTGAAGGCCCGGCTGGCCGCGGCACTGCCCCGTGAGGAGGAGGAACCGCGGCCGTGACCGCGAGTGGTCTCAGTGGACGGACAGGCCGCCGTCCACGAAGATCGCCTGCCCCGTGACGTACGCGGAGGCCCGGCTCGCCAGGAAGACGGCCGCCCCCTCGAAGTCCTCGGCGAGCCCGTTCCGCCCGGTCATCGTGCGGGCGGCGAGCTCCGCGACCCGGGCCGGGTCGGAGGAGAGCCGGACGTTCAGCGGGGTCATCACGAAGCCCGGGACGAGGGTGTTCACGGTGACCCCGTACGGCGACCACGCCTCCGCCTGCGAGCGGGCCAGGGACTCGAGCGCGCCCTTCGACACCCCGTACGCGCCGGACTGCACGAACGCCCGGTGCGCCTGCTGCGAGGTGACGTGGATGATCCGCCCGAAGCCCCGCTCGGCCATGCCGGGCCCGAATCGCTGGCCGAGGAGGAACGGCGCCTCCAGGTTCACGGCCATCGTGCGGTCCCACACGTCGTCGGTGAGCTCCGGCAGCGGCGGACGCAGGTTGATCCCGGCCGAGTTGACGAGGATGTCCGGCTCCCCGTACACGGCGGCGGCCGCCTCGGCCGCGGCCCGTATGCCCTCACGGGTGGAGAGGTCCCCGCTCACCCAGGCGGCGGTGCCGCCGAGTTCGGTCAGCTCGTCGACGGCGGTCTTCAGCTCCGCCTCCCGCCGCGCGACGATGACGACGGACGCCCCCGCCCGGGCGAGCGCGCGGGCGATGGCCTTCCCGATGCCGGAACTGCCCCCGGTGACGAGGGCGGTGCGGCCGGCGAGGGAGAACAGGTCGTCCAGATAGGCCACGACTACTGCTGCTTGCAGGTCGTCACGAACGCACCCCAGGCGGCGGGCGCGAGGGCGAGCTGCGCGTCCTCGGGTCGCTTGGAGTCGCGCACGTGCACGGTGCTGGGGCAGGCGGCGACCTCGACGCAGTCGCCGTCGCCGCCGCTGCTGTAGCTGGACTTGTGCCAGGAAAGCGCCACTTCGACGCAGTCGCCGCTTCCGCCGCTGCTGTAGCTGCTCTTGAACCAGGCCAGGTCTGTGGTGCTCATGTCGCTCCTCGCATCTGCCGCAACAGGCTCTGGGAGTCTTCCAGAGTAAGAGCCTGTGACCGCATCCTGGCATACCGCATCTGGAGGATGCCGACGTCTTTCGCGTCGGAGATGAGCAGACCGGCTCGCTGGCCCTCGACGTACCCGTACCAGCGGTTCTCGGGCGTCTCCAGTAACTGCATGGGCCCGTCGAGCCCCGCGTGATGGCACCTGCTCTGCTCCATCACCTGGATCTCGATGTTGCGCTGCTCGGACATCCGCAGGATGTGCTCGATCTGCGCCCGATGGACCTCCGGCCCGCCCGTCTCCCGCCGCAGCGCGTGCTCCTCGATGATGAAGCTGTACGAGGTGTTGGGGCGCTCGGTGAGCAACTTCTGCCGCTTCATGCGGGCGACGAGGTTCTCCTCGATCTCGGCGTCGCCCATCGGCGGCAATTGCTCCTCGAAGAGCGTCCGCGCGTACGGCTCGATCTGGAGCAGACCGGGAATGAGCCGACTCTCGTACGTGTAGAGGCACAGCGCGTTCCTCTCCAGCGCCGCCCACCGCCGAAACCAGTTCGCGAGCCCCGGCTCACGCGACAGATGCTTCGCCGCCCCCTTGATCGCCCCGAACGCGTCCAGGACCTCCTCCGACCTGTCCACGAGCTTCGGCGAAGGGAACCGCCGGCCCTGCTCCACGGAGGAGACCGTCTCCACCGAGTACCCCACCTGGGGCGCGAACTCCTCCTGAGTGAGCCGCGCCCGCCTGCGGAACGCCTTGAGCACCTCCCCGAACGCCTTCAGGCTGTCCGAGGTCTCCGGTTCCGTGTTGTCGTCCGTCGTCATCACGTCCACCTCCCACGCCGTATGGTCACGGGCCGTGATGAGTACTGTCCACCCTTCGCACCCGTACGCTTACGGAGCGTACGAGTTTCTGACCTGGGGGACCGCCCCGCGCGCCGCCACATTGGCCCCATGACTCCCTCGCAGACCCGCCAAGAGCCGGTTACCGTACGTGTGTTCACCCAGCGCTTCAGCTCCACCCCGCGCGGTGCCCGCCTCGCCCGCCGGCTCGCCCTCCACCAGCTCGACCGCTGGGGAGTCCCGCACGGCAGCGCCCCCTCCGACACCGCCGCCCAGATCGTCGCCGAACTCGCCGCGAACGCCGTCACCCACGGGCGCGTCCCGGGCCGGGACTTCGAGCTGACCCTCGCGTACGAGCCGGGGTGCCGCCTCCGTATCGACGTCTCCGACACCCGCACCGAACGCCGCCCCGCCCTCTCCCCGTCGGCGCTCCTCTCGGAGGCCGGTCGCGGCCTCCTCCTCGTCGACGCCCTCGCCTCCCGCTGGGAGACCCTGGACCGCCTCCCCGTCGGCAAGACGGTCCGCGCCGAACTCGACCTCCTCTAGCGACGGCGGTGGTGTGGGATTCTTCCGGATGTGACGTCGCACGCGCTGCCCTCCTCCGACGGTCAGGCCGCCGCCGAGCCCTTCTGGACGGAGGAGTTCCTCTCCCACCGGGGCCGGATGTTCGGCCTCGCCTACCGCATGCTGGGGTCCGCCGACGAGGCGGAGGACGTCGTCCAGGACGCCTATCTGCGGTGGCGCGGGGCGGACCGGGCCGTGATCGAGCGGCCCGGGGCCTGGCTCGCGAAGGTCGTCACCAACCTCTGCCTCACCCGGCTCACCTCCGCCCGCGCGCGGCGCGAGGAGTATCCGGGGCCGTGGCTGCCGGAACCCGTGTTCACCGGGACGGGCCGGGACGGGGAGCCGGGCGGGCTCGGCCCCCTGGAGTCCGCCGAGCTGCGCGACTCCGTGTCGACGGCGCTGCTCGTCCTCCTCGAACGGCTCACGCCGACCGAGCGGGCCGTGTACGTGCTGCGTGAGGCGTTCGGCTACGGCCACCGGGAGATCGCCGGGGTGCTCGACCTCGGCGAGGCCAACTGCCGCCAGCTCTACCGCAGGGCGGTGCGCCGCGTGGCGGAGGACGAGCCCCGCTTCGTACCGCCGTCGGAGGAGCGGTGGGGCGCGCTCGTCGAGTCGTTCGTCGCGGCCGCCCGCGAGGGCGATCTCGCGGGCCTGGAGCGGATCCTCGCCGAGGACGTCGTCTGGTGGAGCGACGGCGGCGGCAAGGTCACCGCCGCCCTCCGGCCGCTCTTCGGCCGGGACAAGGTCCTGCGCTTCCTCGCCGGCGTCCTGCGGCGGCCCGCCGGCCTGAGCGGCGCCGACCTGATCGCCGCCGAGGTCAACGGCGCCCCGGCCCTCGTGGCCCACGCGGCGGGCCGGCTGATCGCGGTGGCGTCCTTCGAGGTGCGGGAGGGTGCCGTCGTCGGCGTGCGGGCGGTGATGAACCCGGACAAGTTGCTGTTCGCGGAGCGGCAGTTCGCCGCCCTGTCACATTCCTGAGCCCTCGCCGGTCCTCTTGCTGTCGGCATTAAGAAGAAGAGGAAGGCGACTGCGATGACCACGATCCTGGTGACCGGCGGCACCGGCACCCTCGGCCGGCTCGTCACGGAGCGGCTGCGCGCGTACGGGGGCGGCAGCGGCGAGGGGCGCGAGGAGGCGCGGGTGCGGGTCCGGGTGCTCAGCCGGCGCTCCCAGCCGTACGCCGTCGACCTGCGCGAGGGCGGGCCCGGACTCGACGAGGCCCTCGCGGGCGTGGACACCGTCGTGCACTGCGCCAGCACCCCGCGCGGCGGCGACGAGCGGGCGGCCCGGCACCTGGTCGCCGCGGCCCGCCGGGCAGGGGTGCGGCACCTGGTCTACATCTCCATCGTCGGCGTCGACCGCGTGCCCCTCGGCTACTACCGGGCCAAGCGCGCCGTCGAGCGGATCGTCGAGGAGTCGGGGCTCGGCTGGACGATCCTGCGGACGACCCAGTTCCACGACCTCGTCCTCCAAGTCCTGGAAGGAGCGGCGAAACTGCCCGTCATGCTGCTCCCGGCGGGCGTCAGCGACCAGCCGGTCGAGGTCTCCGAGGTCGCCGACCGGCTCTGCGAGCTGGCCCTCGGCGCACCCGCGGGCCGCGTCCCCGACATGGGCGGCCCGGCGGTCCGTCCGCTGCCCGAGCTGGCCCGCGCCTATCTGCGTGCCGGCGGCCGGCGCCGCGCCCTGCTGAACGTGCCGCTCGCGGGGAAGGCGTACCGGGGCTTCCGCGAGGGCGGGCACCTGGCGCCGCAAGGGGCGGACGGGCGTGTGACCTTCGAGGAGTTCCTCGCGGCCCGCCGCCGTGGGGGGCGTGACGTGTGAGGTCCGAGCCCCCGGGTGCTCGGCGGAACTCGCTCAGCGGAACTCGTTCAGCGGAACTCGTGGACGACCTCGATCGTGCCCACGATGTGGGCGTTGAACTCATCGAGCTCCTCGGCCGGCACCCACAGCTCCAGGATGGTCTCGCCTCCGGCCTGACGGACGGGATAGCGGGCCAGGAACTCCGTGTCGACCTCGAAGCGGGTCACGTAACCGACGCCGCTGTGCGGGACGTTCCAGTCCCGGGCGATCCGGACCGCGTAGTCCTCGTTGAGGACCGGGTAGAAGATCGGCTGCTCGGGCAGCCGCGGCGGCCACGCCCGCCACTCGAGCCCGCGCACGAGCTCCAGCTCCTCGGGGCCCGTGGGGCGCCAGAGGGTGGTGGTCGCGCGGCGGCTGGTCATGGCTTCGCTCTCTCTCGTACGGATGCGGAGGTGGGAGCGGGGACGTTACCGGGGTGCCGGGGACGGGGCCACGGAGTTTCCCGCCCGGTCACGCCCCGGCGGGCTGGAGCAGGTCCCAGCGGTTGCCGTACAGGTCCTCGAAGACGGCGACCGAGCCGTACGGCTCGTGGCGCGGCTCCTCCAGGAACCGCACCCCGGCGGCGGTCATCCGGGCGTGGTCGCGGCCGAAGTCGTCGGTGTGGAGGAAGAACCCCACGCGACCGCCGGTCTGCGCGCCGACGGCCGCCGCCTCCGCCTCGTTCTTGGCCCGGGCGAGCAGCAGCCCGGTCCCGTGCGCGGCGCCCCGGGGCCGTACGACGACCCAGCGGCTGCCGTCGCCCCGGTCGGTGTCCTCGACCAGTTCAAAGCCGAGGGCGCGGGTGTAGAAGTCCACGGCCTCGTCGTAGCCGCGGACGACGAGCGTGACGAGAGCGAGGGTGGAGGGGGAGGGGGAGGTCATGGAATCAACGTAATACGTATGACGGCCGCCATGCCAACCCGGCGTCGGAGGGGATGAGGGCGGGCGGCGGGGCGGCGTGCCGGCCCCGTCAGCGCAGGTCGAGACGCATCAGGACGCGGGGATGGCCCGCGAGCACGGACGTGGTGTCGGCGATGTGGACGAACCCGGCGCGCTCGAAGTTCTTCCGGAGCCCCGCGTACGCCATGGTCAGATCGACCCGCGCGTCGCCGTTGTCGAGCGGATACGCCTCGACGGCCGGGGCGCCGTGCGCCCGCGCGAACTCGACGGCGCCGGCGATCAGGGCGTGCGAGACACCCTGCTTCCGGTGGCCCGGCCGGACGCGGACGCACCACAGCGACCAGACGGGCAGGTCGTCGACGTGCGGGATCTTCCGGTTGCGCGCGAAGGTCGTCTCCGCGCGCGGTGCGACGGCGGCCCAGCCGACCGGCTCGTCACCGTCGTAGGCGAGCACCCCCGGCGGGATCTCGGCCCGGCACAGCCTGGCGACGAACTCGCCCCGGGCCGGGCCGACGAGCTCGCGGTTGTCCTTGGACGGGATCCGGTAGCTCAGACACCAGCAGACGTTGGCCGTCGGCGACTTCGGGCCGATGACGGCGCGGACGTCCTCGAAGACCGAGGCGGGGCGGACTTCGATGGTCATGACACCACGATGGCACGGGGGAGGGGGGCGGACCACCGAGCTCGGGGGGGGGGGGGCTTTCCGGTGCGGGTCCGGTGGGGGGAGGGGAGCGGGGTCGGCTTCCCGGCGCGGCTTCCCGGCACGGGTTCGGGGGTCGGTGCGGGTGCGGGTGCTTGGCGCGGGTCCGGGTCCGGGGGCCGGTTCGGGGGCCGGTGCGGGTGCGCGTCCCGGTGCGACAATGCCCCGCATGGACGCGCGGGACATGGAAGGTCTGGTCGGGCGGGCCCGGGAGCTCGCGGGCGGTGGGCGGCGGGGGCATGGGGCCGGCGGGCAGCGGCGGGTGCTGGGGATCGCCGGGCCGCCGGGCGCCGGGAAGTCCACGCTCGCGGAGCGGCTGGCCGACCGGCTGGACGGGCTCGCCGTCCTCGTACCCATGGACGGTTTCCACCTCGCCCAGGCCGAACTCGAACGGCTCGGCCGCGCCGACCGCAAGGGCGCGCCGGACACCTTCGACGCGGCCGGGTACGCCGCCCTGCTCGCCCGCCTCCGCGCCCCCGAACCCGGCGTCACCGTCTACGCCCCCGCCTTCGACCGCGCCCTGGAGGAACCCGTCGCCGGCTCGATCCCCGTCCCGCCCGACGTCCCCCTGGTGATCACCGAGGGCAACTACCTGCTCCACGACGAGGGCCCCTGGGCCGCCGTCCGCCCCCTGCTCGACGAGGTCTGGTACCTGGACCTCGACGACCGCCACCGCGTCCCCCGGCTCGTCGCCCGCCACGTCCATTTCGGCAAGGCCCCGGCCCACGCCGAACGCTGGGTCACCGACTCCGACGAGGCCAACGCCCGTGTGGTGGCGCGGGGAAGGGACCGCGCGGACCTTGTCGTACGGATGAGCTGAGGCGGGGGCGGGACGGGTCGGCCCGGCCCAGCACCGGCCCCCGGCCCCCGGCTCCCGGCCCCGGCCCCCAGCTCCGGGAGGGGCTCTGCCGGCCGCTAGCGTGGGGCCATGACCCACGCGCCGGCGCTTCTCGTCATCGACATGCAGAACGCCCTCGCCGACCTCGCCCACCGGGCCGACGACACCATCGCCGTCATCGCCGCCCTCCGCGCCCGCGCCCGGGCCGTCGGCGTCCCCGTCGTCACCGTGCAGCACCAGGGCGGCGGACTGGAACCCGGCAGCGACGGGTGGCGGATCGTGCCCCGGCTCGCGCCCGCCGAGGGCGAGCCGGTCATCGCCAAGACCAGCGCCGACAGCTTCCTCGACACCGACCTGGACGCCACCCTCCGGGCCCTCGGCGTCACGGAACTCGTCATCACCGGTTTCGCGACCGAGATCTGCGTCGACACCACAGCCCGTCAGGCCCTCAGCCGCCGCTACGACCTCGTGCTCGTCGCCGACGGCCACACCACCTCCGTACGGGACGCGACCGGCCCCTACGCGGCGCCCGACGCCTCCGTCGCCCACCACAACGAGATCTTCCGCCACCTCGACTTCCCGGGGCGGTCCGTCCGCGTCCTGCCGGGCGCGGAGGTGGACTTCAGCCCACCGGCAGCGTGACGGCCGCCTGCGCGGCCGCCGCCGCGTGCGTCGCCGCGGCCCGGGCCAGCGCCCGGACGATCGGGTGCGGCCGGGTGCCGTCGCCCGCCAGTTCCGGCTGGAAGAGGGTCGCCATGAAGAACGGATGGTCCGGCAGCTCCAGGATCCGTACCTGCCCGTCCTCGTCCTCGCCCGTGAACCGCATCCCGTGCGCTCGCAGGGTGTCCAGATGGCGGCTGTCGGGGCCGTAGTTGCAGTGGTAGCGCTCGGTCGACCGCTCGGCGCCGAGGACGGAGGCGGCCAGCGAGCCGGGCGTCACCCGCACCGCGCCCTCGTGCCCGACGAGCGAGCAGGCGAGCGGCGCGATCAGCAGATCGCCGGTGTCGGCCGCCGGGTCGTTCTCGGCGTGCGCGGCCCGGGTCAGGCCGCACACATCCCGGGCGTACTCGATCAGCGCGTGCTGGAAGCCCGCACACGTGCCGAGGAACGGGATCCCGTCCTCGCGGGCGGTGCGGACCGCGGCGAGCGCGCCCGCCTCGCTGGCGTACGGGCTGCCGGGGATCAGCCACACGGCGTCGAAGCCCCGCACCGCGCCCGGCTCCTCCGCGTCGCCGCTCGGGATCCAGTACGCGTCGAGGACGAGCCCGTCGTGCGCGCCGAGCGCGTCGAGCAGCATCGGGATGCGGACGTGCGACTTCACGTGCGGGGAACGGTCGCCGACCAGGGCGATCCGGGGAACGCGGGAGGGGGAGGGTGGGGAGGACTGGGAGGGCAGGGGTGCGGTCGGGTGGCTGTGGGTGTTCATGCCGACCATCCTTGGCCGGCCCGCTCGTTCACGTCCAACGATGAAGACTGCACGCTGCATCACGAATGCTTATGACGTCCGGGGATAGGGTGCCGCCATGACCACCAGCGACCACGAGGACCGCCCCGTCGAGGACTGGGAGCGGCGCCTCGCCGCCCTCTGGGCCGAGCTCGACACGTACGAGGACCCGGCCGAGTTCCGCGCCCGGATCGCGGAGCTCGTCGACGAGCGCCCCGCCGACGACCCGGTCGGCCTCTTCGAACGGGGTGCCGCCCACGACTCCACCGGGGAGCCCGAGCAGGCCGTACGGTTCTACCAGCGGGCCCTGGACGGCGGACTGACCGGCCTGCGCCGCCGCCGGGCCGTCATCCAGCTCGCCAGCAGCCTGCGCAACCTCGGCCGGCCGGACCGGAGCGTCGAACTGCTCATGGAGGAACGGGCCGTTCCCGCCGACCGGCTCGACGCCGACGAGGCCGCGCTGTCCGCCGCCGTCGACGCCTTCCTCGCGCTCGCCCTCGCCGACACCGGCCGCGACCGGGAAGCCGTGTCCCTCGCCCTGGGCGCCCTCGCGCCGCTGCTGCCCCGCTACAACCGCTCCCTCGCCCACTACGCGAAGGATCTGCTGACCAGCCCTGACGGCTCCTGAGCCGCGACCTGAACGGGGCCGGCCCGGCCCGCCGTGGCCGTCGGCCCCCGGCCCCTTCACGCTGCGGGCCGACGGGGGTCTGACGCCTGGGGTCTGACGACCGGGGTTTGACGACCGGGGTTTGACGGCCGGGGTCTGACGACCGGGGTCTGCCGACCCGGGCCACAGACCTGCCGATTGGGGACCGCAGACCGGGGCCCGTCGACCCGCCAACCCGGGGTGCCGAGCTTGACCTGCTGGCCCGTCGTCCCGGCCCCGCCGAGCCTGGCACGCAGCCCCGCAGCCCCGCAGCCCCGCCGGTCCGCCGACCCGGACCCACCGCCCCGCCGTCCCGGGTCCGCCTACCCGGGCCTGGCCCCGCTGGTCCGCCGACCGGGGCCCACCGGCCCGGGCCCGCCGTCCCGCCGTCCCGCCGACCCCACCCCGTTCGTCCAACGCCCCCGCCCTGCCCCCGCCCCCGCCCGGAACGCGAGCCGCCCCGCATGGACCCCCACCTCCTCCGTACGTACGTCGCCGTGGCCCGGCTGGGCTCCTTCTCGGAAGCGGCCCGCGCCCTCGGGTACACCCAGTCCGCCGTCTCGCAGCACATCGCCGCCCTGGAGGGCGACCTCGGGCTGCCGCTGCTCACCCGCAGGCCCGTCGCCCCCACCCCGGCCGGTGAGCGGCTGCTCGAACACGCCGGTTCGCTGCTGCTGCGGCTCGACGCGGCCCGTGCCGACCTCGCCCGGTTCGCCGCCCCGCCCCGCGAGACGCTCACCCTGGTCGCCTCGCCGCTCGCCCTCCACCCCCGTCCCCTCGCCGTCCTGCCCGCCACCGGCGTCACCCTGCGGGTGCTGCCGCGTGACGAGGTTCCCGCCGCCGTCGCGACCGGAGCGGCCGATCTCGGGCTCGTCGACGGTGTCGCCGCGCCCAGCGACCCGTTGCGGCTCCCCGACGTCGCCCCGCTGACCGCCCGGCGGGTCGCCGAGGAACCCCTCGCCGTCGTCCTGCCCGCCGACCACCCGCTCGCCTGCCGCGCCGGCCTCGACCTCGCCGACCTCGTGGACGCCCGCTGGCTGGACGCCCCCGACGCCGGCATCCCGCTCGACCGGCTGCGCGCGGCGCACGGCGGCCCGGCCGGGTCCGGCTTCCGCGCGGCCCTGCGCTGCGAGGGCACCGACGTCCGTACCGTCGCGGCCCTCGCCGCCGCGGGCCACGGACTCGCGCTGCTGCCCGCCTCGGCCGGGGTCGCGGCCGGGGTCGCGGCCGGGGGCCCGGGCGCAGGCGCCCTGGTGCCGCTGGCCGCGCCCCGCCTCGTACACCGCACGGAACTGCTCCACGCGGGCGGCGAACCGGTCGGGCCGGTGGCCGAGTTGGTCCGCCGGCTCACCACCCTCCCGGAGGCCGGTCGCTAGGCTGGCGGGAACGGCCGCGAGGGCGGCGACGGCGGCGACGGCGAGGACGGCCGCGAGGAAAGGCGGGGTGACGTGGGGTGGTTCCGGCGAGGGCCCAGGCGGGACGGCGAGGACGCGCCGCGGGACCCCGAGTTCTCGTACTTCTCCGAGCGTGAGGGCGCCCTCTTCCGGGGCGCGGTCCGCGCGGCCTTCGCGGAGCAGGGCCTTGAGGTCACGGTCTACGCCGACTCCGTCGTCGACGACGCCGACCGCCGCTTCGGCCTCGGCAACCTCGCCGCCGTCTGCCACCAGGACCCGCGCGGCACCCGCATCTGGCCCCGGTTGATCGAGCGGCACGTGCGGCTCGTGGTCCGCGCCCTCGACGGGCCCTCCGCCCTCGACACGCTGCCGCCCGAGCAGATCCACGCCCAGCTCTACCCGCGGGTCGTCAGCGGCGAGGGCATCGATCCCGCCACGTTCGGCTACGCGCGGACGGTCGCGCCGGGGCTGTACGAGGTCCTCGCCCTCGACCTGCCGGAAAGCGTCATGACCCTCACCGACGAGGCCCTGGAACGCCTCGGCGACCCGGCCCGGCTGCGCGAGCGGGCCCTGAACAACCTGCGCGGCCTGCCCGTGGAGGGGCACGAGACCGTCAAGGACGCCGACGGCATGCGCTTCGAGGTGATCCTCGGCGACTCCTTCTACACCGCGAGCCGCGTCCTCGACCTCGACGCCGTGGTCCGCCGGGTCACCGGGCGCCCGCTCGGCGAGGACGGCGCCCTCGTCGCGATGCCCTTCCGGCACCAGCTCGCCTTCCACCCCATCCGGGACACCACGATCGTGCCCGCGCTCGGCGCGATGGCCTCCTTCGCCGCGTCCGGTTACGAGGACACGCCCGGTGCCATCAGCCCGTACGTCTTCTGGTGGCGGGCCGGCACGCTCACGCAGCTCAGCGAGCACGGGGAGGAGGACGGGCGGCTGCGGATCGTGGTCGGCGACGAGTTCCAGGCCCTCCTGGAACGGCTCATCGTGCAGAACCCCGAGGCGTCCTGACCCGGCCGGCGTTCCGGGGCCCCGGCGGTCCCGGGCCCGGCGGTCCCGGGCCCGGCGTTGCGGGTCGCGGCCGCCCCCACCGCCCGGCAGGATGCTGTACGTCGAGGAGGAGACCCCATGCCCGAAAGCACCATCCCCGCGCCCTTCACGGCCGACGACTACCGGGCGCGGCTGGCCCGCGCCGCCGAGTCCGCCGCGGAGGCGGGGCTCGCCGGGATCCTCGTCGCACCGGGACCGGACCTGGTCTACCTCACCGGCTACCAGCCCACCGCGATCACCGAGCGGCTCACCGTCCTCGTCGTCGCCCCGGGGCGGGAGCCGGTGCTCGTCGTCCCCACCCTGGAGGCCCCGGACGCCGAGAAGGCCCCGGGCGCCGCCGCGCTCACCCTGCGCGACTGGACCGACGGCAAGGACCCGTACGCCGTCACCGCGCCGCTGCTCGACACCGACGGCCGCTTCGGCGTCAGCGACAACGCCTGGGCCATGCACCTGCTCGGCCTCCAGCGGTCCCTGCCCGGCACCTCGTACGTCTCGCTCACCGAGGCCCTGCCGATGCTGCGGGCCGTCAAGGACGAGCACGAACTGGCCCGCATCGCCGCGGCGGGCGCCGCCGCCGACCAGGCGTACGGCGAGATCCTCCAGGTCCGCTTCGCCGGCCGCAAGGAGACCGAGGTGGCCGCCGACCTGGCCCGGCTGCTCCTCGAACACGGCCACTCCCAGGTCGACTTCACCGTCGTCGGCTCCGGCCCCAACGGCGCCAACCCGCACCACGAGGCCGGCGACCGGGTCATCGAACACGGCGACATGGTCGTCCTCGACTTCGGCGGCCTCAAGCACGGCTACGGCTCCGACACCACCCGCACCGTCCACGTCGGCGAACCCACCGACGAGGAACGCCTCGTCCACGACCTCGTCCGCCAGGCCCAGCAGGCCGGCTTCGACGCCGTACGCCCCGGCGCCGCCTGCCAGGACGTCGACCGCGCCGCCCGCGCGGTCATCACGGACGCGGGCTACGGCGAGTACTTCATCCACCGCACGGGCCACGGCATCGGCGTCACCACCCACGAACCCCCGTACATGATCGAGGGCGAACACCGCCCGATCGTCCCCGGCATGTGCTTCTCCATCGAACCGGGCATCTACCTCCCCGGCCGCTTCGGCGTCCGCATCGAGGACATCGTCACCCTGACTGAAGAGGGCACGGGCCACCGCTTCAACAACACCCCGCGCGAAATGGCCATCGTGGAGTGACCTGGAGTGACCTTCCCACCCGCCGGGCAGTGCCTCGCTCGCGAAGTCGATGTCGGTCCGCCCTGACATCCTGCGCCCGTGACCATGACATGGACCGACTTCTGGGCCCTGATCGCCACTCTGAACGGCGAGGCGACCCAAGCCAACTGCCGGCGCCTCGCCGAACAGTTGAGCCGCCGCCCCATCCCCGACATCATCGGCTTCGCGGAACGCCACGCCGAGGCCCTCCACCGCTTGGACCAGGAGAAGTTCGGCACCCTCCCGGTCGTCGACCTCACCATCCGGGACGGCAGCCCCTTTCCTCAGTCCGCGGACGTGTTCCTCTACGCGCGCTGCGCTGTGGTGGCCGCGGGCCAGGCCGTGTGGGAGAGCGTCTTCTTCGACGTCGACGCGTTCGCTCCGTACACCTCCACCGCATACGACGGCGAGTGGCTGCTGTACGTCCCGGACGTGGCGTACGAGCTGGCCACCGGCGAGGAGTGGAACCGTCCGACCCGGTACTGCTTCGAGAGCTACTCCAACCGGGACGGCTGGCCGCACCTACGGGACTGAGCGGTCCCCGGGCGGCAACAGGAACAGGCGGCCCGGGCTCAATCGGCCTCTCACTCCGCCCCCGCCCAGGCGAGCTGCTCCTCGCTCAGCGGGGGCTCGAACCCCGCGGGGAACAGGAGCATGAGCGGCTGCGGCCACATGCTCTCCGGCCCGTGCTCCTCGCAGTGCAGAGCGACGAGATGCGGTCCCTCCCCGCACGCCTCGTGCCGGTAGAAGCGGTCGTGTGTCCGGCAAAAGTACGAGAACACCATGCAGTCCTCCTCGCCGGCCGGCTCGTGGAACCCGGGGTCGCGGACGATGAGCGTCACCGGTTCCTGGCGGTTGAAGCGGGGGATGGGCCGAGGGTCGCACCACAGCAGTCGAGGAGGAAGCACGGGATCATTGTGTCCCGGCGGACACGCGCGGCCACCGACGGCAACCGGTGCCGACCTGCCGACGGGCGGTGGAGCAAGCCGCCCCGGAGGACGACGACCGGGGCCCATAGGACGGTGCGCGGCTGACCGCCGCACACCGCCCCTGTCACCGCGGCATGTCCGCGGACGGGAAGCAGACCGCCCGGTCACTCCGACAGATATCGGCCTCCCGGTCGATGGGGCCGTAGGGACAGTCGTAGGTCAGCCGGCCGCACCTGGACGAGCTGTAGCGTTCCCGGATCTGGCCGTAGCAGAAGGAGCGCCCGTCGGGCATCCAGGCCAGCGCTCCGTTCTTGGCGTCCAGCCGGTGGAACACGACCACCTCGTCGTGCGGTGGAACCTCCTGTCCTGCCGCCGATACTTGGGGGCCATACTCGTCGCGTGCGTAGAGACGGACATGCTCAAGTGGCCCTCCGGTGCGGCGTCTGGGTCGGTGCGACGCTCACCGCACCCCTGCTGCTGGTCGCCGGGGGCCCGGCCTACGACCGCTTGATGCGGTACTTGTGCCGTGACGAAGGGCCGGGGCTCTTGTCCAAGGAGGAGGGCTGGGTGCATCCGGGGTACTGGGTCGTGACCAACCGCCTCGTCCGAGCCCTGACCTGGCCGACCCGGCGGGATGGGCCGCTGAGGGCAGGCTTGATGCGTTAACCCCGCTGCCGGTCGATCGGGATCGGCGGTGCTCAGCCGTCCGTGAGGACGATCGCGGATTCGGCGGGGAGGCGGAGGAGGCCGTCGGGGGTCGGGGGGGCGGTGGGGGTCCAGGTGGCGAGGATGTGGTCGTGGCCGTTGGAGCCGAGGGGGATGTCGGCGGGTTCCTTGCCGAGGTTGACCGCGACTCTGATGTCGCCGCGGCGGAAGACCAGCCAGCGGGCGTCCTCGTCGTAGGCGACCTTCACGCCGGCGAGGTCCGGGTCGGTGAGGTCCGGTTGGGTGCGGCGGAGGGCGATGAGTTCGCGGTGCCAGGCGAGCAGGCGTTTGTGGGGGTCGCGTTCGCGTTCGGTGCGGTCCAGGACGGAGCGGTCGCGGGTGGCCGGTTCCTGGGGGTCGGGGACGTCCTCCTCGGCCCAGCCGTGGGCGGCGAACTCGCGGCGGCGGCCGCGTCGTACGGCCTCGGCGAGCTCGGGGTCGGTGTGGTCGGTGAAGTACATCCAGGGCGTGCCCGCGCCCCACTCCTCGCCCATGAAGAGCATCGGCACCGAAGGGCCGGTCAGGACCAGGGTCGCCGCGCAGGCGAGCAGACCGGGGGAGAGGGTGGCCGAAAGCCGGTCGCCGGTCGCCCGGTTGCCGATCTGGTCGTGGGTCTGGGCGTAGCCGAGGAAGCGGTGGGCCGGGGTGCGCTCGCGGTCGACCGGGCGGCCGTGGTGGCGGCCGCGGAAGGAGGAGTACGTGCCGTCGTGGAAGAAGACCCGGGTGAGGGTCTTGGCGAGCGCGGCCATCGGGGCGCGCGCGAAGTCCTCGTAGTAGCCCTGGGACTCGCCGGTGAGCGCGGTGTGCAGGGCGTGGTGGAAGTCGTCGTTCCACTGGGCGTGGATGCCGAGGCCGCCGGCCGTGCGCGGGGTGGTGGTGCGGGGATCGCCCTGGTCGGACTCGGCGATGAGGAAGTGCTGCCGCCCCTGCTCCTTCGCCAGCTCGTCGACGGCCGCCGACAGCTCCTCCAGGAAGGTGAGGGCGCGGGTGTCGGCGAGCGCGTGCACCGCGTCGAGGCGCAGGCCGTCGACCCGGTAGTCGCGCAGCCAGGCGAGCGCGCTGCCGATGAAGTACGCCCGCACCTCGTCGGAGCCGGGCGCGTCCAGGTTCACCGCGGCGCCCCACGGCGTGTGGTGGGTGTCGGTGAAGTACGGGCCGAAGGACGGCAGGTGGTTCCCGGACGGACCCAGGTGGTTGTGCACCACGTCCAGGATGACCCCGAGCCCGAGGCCGTGCGCGGTGTCCACGAACCTCTTGAGGGCCTCGGGGCCGCCGTACGGTTCATGCACCGCCCACGGCGCGACCCCGTCGTACCCCCAGCCGTGCACCCCCGGGAACGGGCACAGCGGCATCAGCTCCACATGGGTGATGCCGAGGCCCGCGAGCTCCCCGAGGCGCTCGGCCGCCGCGTCGAGGGTGCCCTCGGGGGTGAAGGTGCCGATGTGCAGCTCGTACAGGACGGCGCTGCGCAGCCGCAGCCGCGGGGTGTCGTTGCGCCAGACGTACGTGTCGTGGTCGACGACCGCGGCCAGACCGTCCGGGCCGTCCGGGAGGCGGCGGGCCCGGGGGTCGGGGAGGAGAGGGCCGTCGTCGAGGGCGAAGCCGTAGCGATCGCCGTCGGCGGCGGGGGCGGTCCCGGTCCACCAGCCGGGGCGCTCGGCGTCCCGCTCCAGCGGGTGGCGGGCGCCGTTGAGCTCCAGCGTCACCCGGTCACGGGCGTGCGGCGCCCATACTTCGAACAGCACGCGACGGTCCCCTCGTCGACGGCGCGCGGACAGCGGATATTGGATCCAATCTCCAGGATCCTCTCCAACGGATCCCCTAGTGGATCCCCTCTTTCGGATCCAATATTCGGATTCGATCTCCTGGATCCGATCTCCGCGCGCCTGGATCCACGGCTACAGGACCATCCTGACAGTCAGTCGCCCGACATGCCCGGCGCGTCCCAGACGAAGTTGATCGCCCGCTCGAACGTGACGTAACCGGCCCGGGCGAACGACCTGGCCATCGGCACGTTGCCGACGTCCGTCGCCGCCCGGATCCGCGGCACGTCCTGCGCGGCGAGGACACGGGTGCCCTCGGCGAGGATGTCGTCGATGTAACCGTGACCGCGGTGAGCGGGCAGGACGCCGATGTACGCGATGATCGGGTGGTAGTTGTTCCGCGCGGGCACGACGAAGCCGACCGGCTCCCCGCTGCCCGGCAGCTCCGCGATCCGCCACCAGTCGCGGGGCGTGCCGTAGTGCGCGAGCTCCTCGTCGTAGTGCAGCTCGGCCGCCTCGCGCGGGGACAGACCGGACTTCAGGTCGGCCTGCCCGTGGGCGTCGAGCGTGCCCTCCATCACCGGCGTCATCAGCGCGAGCAGGTCCTCGCGGTCCTTCACCGGGCGGAAGACCAGCCGGCCGCTCGGCTCGGGGACGGGCGTCCCCGGCCGCCACTCCAGCCGCAGCCGCTCCACGAGCGGACGGGCGCCCGACGCCTCCAGGATCCCGAACAGCGTTTCGAGGCGCGCGCGGGTCTCCGGCACCTCGCGCCAGTCCGCCGGCATGAACCGCCCGAACTCCGGCCACACCCCGCCCTTCAGGACGGCGGCCGCCGCGGTCTGCAGGAGACGGAGACCGACCTCGGCCGCGTCCTCCGCCGGCAGTTCCGGATCCAGGTCGAAGAAGTCCAGGGCCTGCGGCTCGGCGCCGGGCCGACCGGTCCACCAGCCGACGCGGCCGACCACGCGGTCGCCGCGCAGCGCCACCCACAGCCACTCGGGGACGCGGCGGCCGGTGGCCAGGTCGTCGGCGAGCTCGTGATCGAGCACATAGGTGAGGCGGTTGAAGAGATCGAGCTCCTGCGGTCCGGTAAGCGGTCGGACGACGAGCGGCGCAGGGTCAGGCGTCATGTAAGGGTTCCCCCAGGTAGTCGAACAGGCGGCCGACCGTAGCAGTGATCATGGGGTGGGAGCACGTGAGTTGCACGGCGGGGCCACGTGGTTTGTACGGCGGGAGCGCGCGCGTCGTACGGCGGGGCGAGGGGGCGTACGGGTTGGCGGGGGCCCTTCTGGACACCTCGGGCCCTCGCGGCCGACAATCCTGGGTGTGACGACCCCATTCGAGCTCCCGGCCGGACCGCCGGACGCCCCTCGGCTGACCGACGCCGAACGGGAGCGCGCGCTCGAGGTGCTGCGCGAGGGCGCCGCGCAGGGACGTCTGTCGCACGACACGTTCCTCTTCCGGATGGAGCGGGCGCTGGTCGCCCGCCGCTCCGACGAACTCGCGCTGCTCACCGCCGATCTCACGACCGAGTCGACCTGGACCCGCAAGGTGGTGGGCGCGGTCGAGAAGATGTCCGCGTTCACGGCGAGGCTGGGGCGGGCCTGGCAGGCCGAGCGGCTGCCGAAGCTGCTCCTGCCGCAGCCGGGTCCGCATCCGCTGCGGATCGGGCGCGACCCGGTGAACGGCCTGCGGCTCAGCCACGAGACCGTCTCGCGGCTGCACGCGGAGCTCTTCCTGCAGGGCGGCATGTGGGTGCTGCGGGACCTCGGTTCCACCAACGGCACGACGGTCAACGGGCGCCGGGTGACGGGTGCGGTGGTGGTGCGGGCCGGGGACGCGGTGGGGTTCGGTCAGATGGCGTTCCGGCTGTCCCTGAACTGACGAAGCGGCTCCCGGGTCAGGGCCAGGGCCAGGGTCGGGGCCAGGTCCAGGCCGCGGTCGGGCCCGGTCAGGACCCTCGTACCCCTGAGACCTCGGCGAGCTCGCGGATTCACCCGTTCGGCGGTGTACCTGCTGCGCGCCGCGCTTCCCGATGGTGGGCTGGGGTGACGTACGCCGCTGACCTACGAGGGGGCCGGATGAGCGACGACCCGAAGCCCACGCCCCACCACCATCGTCATCATCACCACCACAACCCGCCGTGGCGGGACCAGTGGGCCGTCCTGCCCGCCATGGCCTCCGCCGGGAGCCCGGCCGCCACGGCCGCGGCGGGCGCGGGGGACCGTACGGCCCGCCGGGTCGCCCCCAGCCCCGTG
Organism: Streptomyces sp. NPDC006339; assembly: GCF_040612775.1. Classification (NCBI taxonomy): domain Bacteria; kingdom Bacillati; phylum Actinomycetota; class Actinomycetes; order Kitasatosporales; family Streptomycetaceae; genus Streptomyces; species Streptomyces sp. NPDC006339. Next base: position 90,411 of record NZ_JBEXQW010000010.1, on the reverse strand, counting down.
GAACCGGGCAGCAGCCGGGACCCGTACCGCACCTACCGGGTGCTGCGGGAGGAGTTCCCGCTCACCCACGACCCGTTGCTGCGGGCCTGGGTGCTCAGCCGGTTCGCGGACGTGGCGAGCGCCCTGACCGACGCCCGTTTCACCCACGGTCACCGGCCCGGCGACCCGCCGTGCGCCGAGACCCACACCGACGTCGACGAGGCGGAGCTGCGGGTCGTCGCCGAACGCACCGCGTTCGTCCTGGCCCGCCGGATCGCCGGCCGCGCCCAGGTCGACCTGGTCGCCGACTTCTGTCACTGGCTGCCCGCGGGCACCGTCGCCGCCGCCGTCGGCGTCCCGTACCGGGACATGATGCGGCTCGTCCGCGGCCGCGCCGCGTCCGCCCTCGCCGGGCAGTGCACCGGCCAGATCGCCGTACGCGAGAAGGCCCTCGCCGGCTTCCTCGCCGACGTCCTCACCGACCCCGATCTGGTGGCCGCTCTCCGCGACGCACCCGCCGGCCTCGTCGCCCGTGCCTGGACCGAGTCCCTCCGGCACGAGCCGCCGGTGCAGATCGTCATGCGCCGCACCCGGGGCGAGGTGGAGGTCTCCGGCGGCACCATCCCGTCCGGTGCGCCCGTCGCCCTGCTCATCGGCGCCGCCGCCCGTGACCCCGAACGCTTCCGCGACCCCGAGCGCTACGACCTCCTGCGCGACGACCCGGGCCAACTGACGTACGGCTCCGGCGCGTGCCCCGCGGTCACCCTCGCCGCCCTGGAGGCCGAATACGCCCTCCGCGCCCTCTTCCACACCATGCCCCACCTCCGCCTCGCCGCCGGCTTCCACCCCGAACGCACCGGCCTCATCACCCGCGCCCCCCGCAGCCTCCTGGTCCGCCCCGGCGGCTGAGGGCCGGGCGTCAGAGGAAGAGGAGCTCGACGTCCTTCGCGACGCAGAAGCGCAGAACGTCGGTCAGTCGCCGGGCGGCCTCCGCGTGTTCCCGAGGGACGTCGACCGCACTCCGCCACTGGTCGGCGATCGCCTCCAGGCGAGGCAGGAGCGCGGCGCACTCGGTGGGCGAGAGCTCGCCTCCGCCGCCGTCGGGGCGATCGAAGAGCGGTACGAGCGAGGTGGAGGCACCGCTCCAGGGGCGCTCCCCGCCGAAGCCCCGCATCTCGGAGAGCGCGAAGCCCTCGGCCTGCGCCAGATGTCGCCGGAACGCGGCGAAGCCGGTGTAGGACCAGGCGACTTCGGGGCTGCCGGCGTCTCCGTCGCCCGGGAACAGGATCAGGCCCACGCCGATCTCCCTTCCGGTGGCTAGAGCTCGTACGAGCGGATGAGGCGGGCGAGTTGGCGGCCGGCTGTGTGGAGGGGGGCCTCGTTGCGGTAGACCTGGGCGGTGACCTCGGCGCCCTCCAGGGTGGAGATGACGGTGCTCGCCAGTTCGCGGGCGGTCGGGGGCGGGAAGCCGGAGCTCAGCAGTTTGTCCTGGACCAGGTGTTCCCACGCGCGCAGGGCTTCGGCGCAGGTCTGCTGGATCTCGGAGTCGGTGCCGAGTGTCTCCAGGGCGGCCGCGGTGACCGGGCAGCCGTCGATCCAGCCGGACTCGCGGAGTTCGTCGGCGAGTCGGCGGGCGCAGGCGGTCATCGCCTCGGCCGGGTCGTCCTCGCTGTCCAGCGCGGTGCGCAGGAGCGTCGCGAACTCCTCGGAGCCGCGCTTGATCGCGGCGACGGCGACGGCCTCCTTGCCGCCCGGGAAGAAGTGGTAGATCGAGCCGAGGGTGGCCTCCGCCTCCTGGGCGATCTGTTTGATTCCCGTGCCGACGTAGCCCTGCCGCTGCAGGAGACGTGAGGCGGCGACGACGATCCGGTCCCGTGTGCTGGTCTGCATGGGGACACAGTAGCCCCCGATTGGGTAGAGCGTTCGTTCTAGAGCTGTGGTACGTTCTCCCCACGCGCTAAATAGAGCGATCGTTTTAGTGAGGGGTGGAGATCACATCATGGGCAACACGCAGCACTCGGTCACCGTCATCGGCCTCGGTCCCATGGGGCAGGCCATGGCCGGCGCCTTCCTCGACCGCGGATACGACGTCACCGTCTGGAACCGCACCGCGTCCCGCGCGGACGACCTGGTCGCCCGCGGGGCGGTGCTCGCGCCGACCGTGAAGGACGCCCTCGCCGCCAACGAGCTGGTGATCCTCAGTCTCACCGACTACGACGCCGTGTACGCCACGCTCGAGCCCGCCGAGTCCGCACTCGCCGGCCGGGTCCTGGTCAACCTCAGCTCGGACACGCCGGAGAAGGCCCGCGCCGCCGCACGCTGGGCGGACGAGCGCGGCGCCGTCCAGCTCACCGGCGGCGTGACCGTGCCGCCCTCCGGCATCGGCCAGGCCGAATCGTCGACCTTCTACAGCGGCCCGCGCGACGTCTTCGACCGGCACCGGCCCGCCCTCGAGGTCATCACCGGTCGGACCGACCACCGCGGCGAGGACCCCGGACTCGCCGCGCTCATGTACCAGATCGGCATGGTCATGTTCTGGACCTCCATGCTGAGCTACTGGCAGGCCATCGCCCTCGCCGACGCCAACGGCCTGAAGGCGGCCGACATCCTCCCGCACGCCGTCGAGACCGCGCACTCGCTGCCGGGCTTCTTCTCCTTCTACGCCGAACGCATCGACGCCGGACGGCACGCCGGCGACGTCGACCGCCTCGCCATGGGAACGGCCAGCGTCGAGCACGTCCTGCACACCAACGCGGACGCGGGAGTCGACACCACGCTCCCGGCCACGCTCGTCGAGCTCTTCCGCCGCGGCATGGACGCCGGCCACGCCGCCGACAGCTTCTCCAGCCTGGTGGAGCTGATGAAGAAGTAGCGACGCCCGCCCGCGGCGGGGTGTTCCGGGGACGGGTCGGTGGCTCAGGGCACGCCGCCGACCCGCGTCGTCTCCCAGCCGCGGAATTCGGGGCACCGCTCCAGAGCGCGGTCGCACACCTCGGAGGCGCGGGAGACCGCCCGCTCCGGGTGCGGCGCGAGGAGGAAGAAGACGCCGCGGGCGCCGGCCCGGGACGTGTGCAGGCGAATGTGCTCCACCCCGTCCTCGGGCAGGCACACGGACCACAGCGCGTTCAGCGCGGCGCTCTCCGGCGCCTCGGGAGCCGTGGCGGGTTTGGCCAGAACGAACTCGACGAGATACACACCGGGAACTATGAGGCCCCACCGCGTACGGGCGGTGGCCTTTCGCGCGGCATGTTCTTGCCTTGACGTAAACGTGTCAGGAGAATTGTGGGGCACAGAAGAAGAACTGGGGGGCTTGTTGATGCTGGGGTCGTTGGGGCTGGACGAAGACGCGGAAGCGGTGTACCGGCTCATGTTGGAACACCCCTCCTGGGGCGTCGACGCCTTGGGGGAATTTCTCGGCCGGGAGCGGTCCGCGGTGACCACCGCGCTCGACCGGCTCGCCGATCTCGCTTTGCTGCGGCCTTCGTTGAGCGATCCGGGCACGCTGCGCGCGGTGCCGCCGGACCTGGCGCTGGAAGCCCTGCTCGCCCGGCAGCAGGCCGAACTCGCCCGGAGGCAGCAGGAGATCGAACAGAGCCGGGTGGCCGTCGCCGGACTGCTCGCCGACTATTCGCTGCTGCGTGACGGCCAGCGCGCGGGGGGAGTGGAGCGCCTGGTCGGTCTGGACGCGATACGCGCCAGGCTGGAGGAACTGGCCTACCGCGCCCGGAGCGAAGCCCTGGCCTTCGCCCCCGGCGGGCCCCAGCCGGCGGAGAACCGGGAGGCGGGCAGGCCACTGGCGGAGGCGACCCTGAAGCGGGGCGTCGGGCTGCGGACCGTGTACCTGGACAGCGTGGTCAACGACCCCGGGAGCCGCGAGCACGCGCGATGGCTGATCTCGTGCGGCGCGGAGATCCGGACGGCACCGTCCCTGCCCATGCGCATGCACATCATCGACCGGGAGGTGGTCCTCGTCCCGCTCGACCCGGAGGACTCCTCGAAGGGGGCGGTCGTCATCCACGAGGCCGGTGCTCTGGCCGGCTTCTGCGCGCTGTTCGACCAGGTGTGGGCGTCCGCGGCGCCCTTCGGCGAGGCACCGGCCCGCGGCGGCCCCGAGGTGAGCCCGCAGGAGATCACCCTGCTCAAGCTGCTCGCTGACGGCATGACGGACGAGGCGGCCGCCCGCAAGCTGGGGGTCTCGCTGCGCACCGAACGGCGCATGATCACCGACCTGTCGAACAGGCTCGGGGCGGGCAGCCGCTTCCAGCTCGGCCGGCGCGCCGCGGAGCTCGGCCTGCTCTGAGCCGCCCCTCCCGCGGCGCACGCACGCGGAACACCCCGCACCACAGGACGCCTGGCACGAAAGTGCCAGGCGTCTTTTGTGCCAACCGGATTCTCTGGTCATGGTCTTCCACCCGGGCCAAGATATTCATCAGCAGCCCGGAAGGGGCACGCGAACAGAAACAACCAGGGGTGGGAAAAGAAATGAACGCCATGAAGTCGCTGATCGTCGTCGGCTCCTCCGCAGCGCTTTCGCTGATGGCTCTCGTCGCCGCCGGCGCGGAATTCACGCAGGACGAATTCACGCGGGGTGAATTCCCCGTCGCCTCCTCCGTCGCCGCCGCGCCGCTCCCGACCGACGGCGGAACGCCGGCCCCCGGCACCGACGACTGGGGCTGGAGCTAGCAACACCGGGATCACGGATCACCGGGATCACCGGGATCGCCGGACCGCCGGACCATCCGACGCTCCGGAATCCCCGGAATCTCCCCGGAATACCCGGAATCCCCGCAGTGTCCGGAACCCCCGGGAACGGCGTGACCGTCCGCCGACCGGAGCGGGTTCCCCCTTCCAGGGCCCGACGTCCCCGACGCCGCACAAGCCCTCGCCCTCACCGGCTTCGTGACCGCTGACGCGACGTCACATTCCTCTTTCGCGATGTCCGGCCCGCACGCCGAGCGTGCGTGTGCCTCTTCCGCGACTTTCCTTTCCGCAACGTATTCAGGGGTGGGTACAGCCATGTCTTCTTCGTCCTCCACGTTCTCCCGCACGCTCCGCGGCAAGCTCAGCGGCCTGGCCCTCGCCGCCGCCGTCGCCGCGCCCCTCCTCACGGTGACCGGGGCCACGTCGGCGTCCGCCACCGCGCCCAGCGTCGCCTCCATCGCCCTGACCCAGGTGGGCAACGACTGCACGCCGTACTACGGATGCGCCCACCCGAGCGCCTGGTGCTCCGACTTCGCCCGCTGGGTGTGGGGCAAGGCCGGCGCGGACGGCACCGAGGTCCTCCACGCGGGGGCCATCAGCTTCAACGAGTACGGCCGGCAGAACGGCACCGTCCACGCGACCCCCGAGGTCGGCGACGCCGTCCTCTACGACTCGGACGGCAGCCTGAGCGACGGCGAGGCGCAGCACGTCAACCTGGTCGTCGCGGTGTCCGCCGACGGCCGCAGGATCAGGACGGTCGGCGGCAACGAGAGCGGGCGGGTCCGGCACCACGACTGGTTCGACTGGCGGACCAACACCAACCCGATCGGCGCCGGCCGGGCCCTCAAGTTCGTCGGCCCCAAGGGCATCGCCGACACCCCGGCCCCCACCCAGGAAGCGGGCCCCGTCTCGGCGGTCGGCGACCTGACGGGCGACGGCAGGCCCGACGTGCTGGCCCGCGCCGCCTCGGGCGACGGGACCCTGTGGATCTACCCCGGCCTGGGCAACGGCCACCTCGGCACCCGCATCGACAACGGCGGCTGGGCCTCGATGGAGCGCGTCAGCGGTGTCGGTGACGTCACCGGCGACGGCCGGGCCGACGTGGCGGCGGTGGAGAAGTCCACCGGCAAGCTGTGGATCTACCCGGGCCAGACCAACGGCCACCTGGGCGCCCGCATCGACAACGGCGGCGGCTGGGGCGACATCCGCATCGCGGGCAGCCGCGACGTGACCGGCGACGGCCGCGGCGACCTGCTGGCCGTCGAGGAGGAGACCGGAAAGCTCTGGGTCTACCCCGGCCAGACGAACGGGCACTTCGGCGCCCGCATCGAATCCGGCACCAACTGGGACTCCATGAGTACCATCGGCGGTGCCGGCGACCTCAACGGCGACGGCAAGGGCGACGTCGTCGCGGTCGAGGAGGCCAGCGGCAAGCTCTTCGTCTACCCGGGCCTGGGCAACGGGCTCTTCGGCGGCCGGGTCGAGGCCGGTACGGGCTGGGGCGTGATGTCCAGCGTGAGCGGCGCCGGCGACTACACCGGTGACGGCAAGGCCGACATCGTGGCCCGCGAGAACAACGGCGACCTGTGGATCTACCCGGGCCTCGGCAACGGCCAGTTCGGCGCCCGCATCGACAACGGCGGCGGCTGGAACTTCACCAACTGACCCCGCCCGGGGCCGGTTACCCCCCGCCCCACCCGTCACCCCTGAGCACGCAACCCGCCCGCCCGAGCCCGTACCTCCGTACGACCTCCGTCCCGTACCCGTGTCCGGGCCGGGCGGGCCCCCGAAACTTCTCCCTTTCCCGAAGAGGTCAGTCACCCATGTCCAAGCGCCTTCTCCAGTCCGCCCTCGCCGTCGCCGCCACCGTCGCCGCGACCGTCGTGGCCCTCCCGCAGGCCGCCCAGGCGGTCGACCGCCCCGACTTCCAGTTGCCCGCGCCCTGCGGCGAGACCTGGTCGGCCACCACGTACTCCGGCCACAGCCCCCAGTACTCGGTGGACCTCAACCACTACCCGGGCGACGACACCGGCCGCCCCGTGGTCGCCAGCGCCGCAGGCACCGTCGAGGTCGCCGGCAACAGCGGCGGCTGGGCCGGCATCCACGTGCGGATCAACCACGGCGGCGGCTGGACCACCCACTACGCCCACCTGTCCCGTGCGGAGATCAGCGCCGGCACGACCGTCCAGGCCGGCCAGCTCATCGGCCGCGTCGGCAACACCGGCAACTCCTTCGGCGCGCACCTGCACTTCGAGCAGACGCTGAACGGCGAGGGCAAGCCCGCCGTCTTCGACGGCGTGACGTACACGGGCGGCAGCCGTACCTTCACCAGCGCCAACTGCGGTTCCCCGGAGACGCCTTCGCCGGCTCCGGTCTCGGCGGTCGGCGACCTGACGGGCGACGGCAGGCCCGACGTGCTCGCCCGGGCCGGCACGGGCGACAAGACCCTGTGGGTCTACCCCGGCCTGGGCAACGGCCGCCTCGGCGCCCGCATCGACAACGGCGGCTGGGGCAGCATCGACCAGGTCTCGGGCGTCGGTGACATCACCGGCGACGGCAGGTCCGACGTCCTGGCGGTGGAGAAGTCGACCGGCAAGCTGTGGGTCTACCCGGGCCAGACCAACGGCCACCTGGGCGCCCGCATCGACAACGGCGGCGGCTGGAACACCATGCGGATCTCCGGCGGCCGCGACCTGAACGGCGACGGCCGGGGCGACCTGCTGGCCACCGAGGAGGAGACCGGCACGCTCTACCTCTACCCCGGCCAGAGCAACGGGCACTTCGGCACCCGCGTCGCCATCGGCTCCAACTGGGACTCGATGAGCAGCGTGTCCGCCCCGGGTGACCTGACCGGTGACGGCAAGGGCGACGTCGTCGCGGTCGAGGAGGCCAGCGGCAAGCTGTGGGTCTACCCGGGCCTCGGCAACGGACAGCTCGGCGGGCGCGTCGAGGCCGGTACGGGCTGGGACGTCATGTCCAGCGTGAGCGGCGCCGGCGACTACACCGGTGACGGCAAGGGCGACCTCGTGGCCCGCGAGAACGACGGCCACCTGTGGATCTACCCGGGCCTCGGCAACGGCCAGTTCGGCGCCCGCGTCGACAACGGCGGCGGCTGGAACTTCGACAACTGAGCCCGGTCGCGGGGGCCCCGGAGTACGCCCCGGGGCCCCCGCCCGCCCGGTCCCGCCCGGGACCCTTCCACCGGCACAGCACCGGCACCGATCCCGGCACCGATCGCCTACTGCCGATCACCGACTGGCGCTCACTTACTGCCGGTCACCGACTGCCCGTCACCGACCGACGACCACCGAGAACCGCCCAGGAGACCAGCCCCATGACCGCGCCACGCCCCCGTCACCGCGCCACCGCCCTCGCGGCCGCCGCCGTCACCGCCCTCACCGCTCTGACCGCGCTCACCGGCGCGACCACCGCCCCGGACGCCTCCGCCGCCTCCGTCGCCACGTGGGACAAGATGGCCGACTGCGAGGCGAGCGGCGACTGGCACTACTACCGCGCGGGCCACCCGTACACCGGCGGACTCCAGTTCGACGACGCCACCTGGCGCGCCTACGGCGGCGACCAGTACGCGCCGAGCGCCTACCAGGCGACGAAGATGGAGCAGATCCTGATCGCCGAGAAGGTGCTCGACGGGCCGCAGGGCGAGGGCGCCTGGCCCCACTGCTCGCAGCTCGTCCACCCGGCCTCCGACCCGGCGGAGCCCTACCCCGACGCCCCGGACCCGGGCCTCGTGTCGGCCGTGGGGGACCTGACCGGCGACGGCCGTCCGGATCTCCTGGCCCGCGCCGCCTCGGGCGACGGCACCCTGTGGATCTACCCGGGCGCGGGCGGCGGCCGCTTCGGCACGCGGATCGACAACGGCGGCTGGGCGTCGATGGCGCAGGTCGGCGGTGTCGGTGACGTCACCGGCGACGGCAGGTCCGACGTCCTGGCGGTGGAGAAGTCGACCGGCACCCTGTGGGTCTACCCGGGACAGACGAACGGCCACCTGGGCGCCCGGATCGACAACGGCGGCGGCTGGAACACCATGCGGATCTCCGGCAGCCGCGACCTGACCGGCGACGGCCGCGGCGACCTGCTGGCGGTCGAGAAGTCGACGGGGAAGCTCTTCGTCTATCCCGGCCAGACGAACGGGCACTTCGGCGCCCGCGTCGAGGCCGGTTCCAACTGGGACTCGATGAGCGCCCTCGGCGGGGCGGGCGACCTCAACGGTGACGGCAAGGGCGATGTCGTCGCGGTCGAGGCGGCCTCCGGCAAGCTGTGGGTCTACCCGGGCCTGGGCAACGGCAGCTTCGGCGGCCGGGTCGAGGCGGGTACCGGCTGGGGCGTGATGACCAGCGTGAGCGGTGCGGGCGACTACACGGGCGACGGCAGGGCCGACCTCGTGGCCCGCCAGGACGACGGCCGCCTGTGGGTCTACCCGGGCCTGGGCAACGGCCAGTTCGGCTCCCGTGTCGACAACGGCGGCGGCTGGAACTTCACCTCATGAGCGGCGCCCGGACCCCCACGCGCCCCGGCGCCCCCCGAACCCCCCGGGCCCGAACCCCCCGGGCCGCCCTCGCGAGCCTCGGCGCCCTGCTCTGCGCGGTCGCCGGCCTCGTGACCGCCTCCCCGGCCGCCGCCGCGATCCCGTACGTGCCCGACGGCTCGATCGCCACCCCCAACGCGATCACCAGGATCGCCACCACGGGCCTGGGCCTGAAGGACCTCAGCCGGACCGACGCGGCCCGGGTGGAGACCTACCCGGCCACCCACCCCGGCGTCACCCGCACCACCCTCACCGGGGTCCTCGCCGACCCGGCGAACACCCCGGCCCGGCCGCTGTGCCACGACACCCACATCGACGGAGCGCGCGGCCTCTGCTGGTCGACGGCGGACGACACCACCGGGCAGTGGTACCCGCAGGGCGTCGCCCACGGCACCGTGGACGGCCGCAAGGCCGTCCTGACCAGTTGGTACGGGCCGGACGGCACCGAGAGGATCAGCGTCGCCGACGTCACGGACCCGGCCGCCGTCCGCTACCGGCACGTCCAGCTCGTCGCCCTCACCGCCGACGGCGGCGGCTACACCGCGATCCGCGGCGGCCACGCCCACGGAGTCGTCTGGGCCGGCAGCCGCCTGTACGTGGCGAGCCTCGGAAGTTCCCTGGACGTCTTCGACACCACCAGGATCTGGCGCACCGACTCCGGCGCGTACGTGCTGCCGCGGATCGGCACGTACGTGTACACGGGCGCCGGCACCGGCTGCGGCACCTACGCCTCGCTGCCGCAGCGCCCCTGTCTCTCGGCGCTCTCGCTCGACCTTTCGGGGACGGAACCGGCCCTGGTCACCGCCGAGATGGACAGCGGGCACGTGGGCGACGCGTTCGACCGGTCCGGTTCGCCCGTCGTGCGCTGGCCCGTCGACGCGGCGACCGGGGTGCTGAAGGCCACCGACGGGGTCGTGCAGGCCCGGGCCGCGTTCCGCTCGCCCATCGGCGGGACGCAGGGCGTGACCATGCACGACGGCCGGTTCGTCCTCTCGGCGCCCTGCCCCGAGTACGTACAGGGCGGGACCGAGCACCTGCCGAGCTGCCTCTACCACGGTGCCCCGGACGAGCCGGTGTGGCTGATGACGCGCACCGGCATCTACAACGAGAACCTCTCCTACCGCGCCGACACGGGCGAGTTGTGGATGGTCAACGAGCGTCCGGGAGACCGCATGGTCTACCGGACCACCTGGCCGACGCCCCCGCCGCTCGCCGGCCTGACCCACCTCACCGCCGCCGACTTCACGGGTGAGGGCCGGGCGGACCTCGTCGGGGTCGAGGCGGCCACGGGCGCGCTGTGGCTCTATCCGGGCAACGGTGACGGAACCCTCGGCGCGCGCAGGCCGATCGGCTCCGGCTGGAACGCGATGACCCGACTCGCCGCGGGCGACGTCTCCGGCGACGGCCACGCCGATCTCGTCGCCGTCGAGAAGGCCACCGGCACCCTCCAGCTCTACCCGGGCGACGGCGCGGGCCGGCTGGGGGAGCGGACGCGGATCGGCACGAACTGGGGAGGGATGCGCGATCTGACCGCGATCGACCTCGACCGGAACGGCCGGCTCGACCTGCTCGCGATCACCCCGGAGGGGGCGCTGACGGCGTACCCCGGCAACGGGGACGGCACCCTGGGCGCGCCGCGGCCGATCGGGACGGGCTGGGACACGATGAACGAGCTGGCCGGCCCCGGCGACCTGACCGGCGACGGGAAGGCCGACCTCGTCGCCGTCGACCGCCAGGGCGTGCTGTGGGCCTATCCCGGCGACGGCACCGGCGGATTCGGCGACCGCACGTGGATGGGCGGCAACTGGCAGACCATGCGGCAGGTCGCCGGCGCGGACTTCGACGCCGACGGCACCGGCGACGTGGTCGCCGTCCAGGCCCCGGCCACCGCGGGCGGACCGCTCTACCTCTACCCGGGGACCGGCGCGGGCACGCTGGGGCCGAGGGTCCAGATCGGTTCGAACTGGTAGCCGCCGAGGCGCGCGCGAGGCCCCCGGCGACCGGCCGGGGGTCTTCCGGCGCCCGGCGCCCGGTCCCCACCTGGACCTGGGCGCGCGAGACCGCCGTACCGCGGCGCCCCGGTGCCGTGTCCGCGCGCCCTACTGCTCCGCGCCGGAGTCGGGGGCGACGCCCGGGCCGATGTGTTCCGCCTCGGCCACCCAGTCGATGAGGGAGGACTCGGTGCCCGCCGGGACCGCGTGGAAGGTGGCGGACAGCCAGGCGCGCAGCTCGGAGCGGTCCACGTCGACCAGCACCGGCACGCCCGTACCGCCGAGGCGGATCCGCAGCCGCCCCTGCCGGCCGCCGCGCCGCAGCGGCCAGAGCTGCACGTCGCCGACCCCGCAGGACGTGCGGATCCCGCAGTGCAGCAGCTCGCGCGAGAGCGTCCAGTCGACCGCGCCGCCGAGCTGCCCGAAGCTGGCCCTGACCGCCCACGGATCGGCCGGATCGTAGGAGAACACGACCTCGATGGGGACCTCGAGGTCACCGTGCACCCGGTGCCCCGTCGTACGCCATGGACCGACCGGAGGCGCCGCCGTGCGCCCCGCCCTGTCGTCGCGCCGCCACCGTTCGGACATGTCGCTCTCCCTTCTCCGCCTGTTCTCGCCTCCTGTGCGCGTAACCGCTGCGGCCGGACCTATGCGTGAGGAAGAGCGAAAGCGAGGGTGAAATCGGTGTGCGGCCGAGCGCGAGCGCCGGCGAACCTGCGCACATGCCTCCCGTACTCGAACGCCTGATCGTCCAGCGCGCCACGAGCTGATCGCCTCGGCCGCCGACCGCCTCCCCGTCCCGGAACGGCTGCTCGTCGACCCCGCCCTCTCCCTCCGCGGAGCCTCAGGCCCGTACGAGCAGCGCCACCGGCCGCGTGTCGAAGAGCTCCGCGAGCTTCACCGGCGTGTCCGGGCCGCCGGTGAACTCCCGGATACCGTCCAGGAGATCGGTCCACCGGCCCTCCGGAAGCCGCAGCGCCGTGTCCTGCCAGCCGCCCTCCTCCGCGAGCCGCAGCGACAGCCGCGTCACAGCCGTCAGCACCCGGTCCGCGCGGGTGAAGGCCAGACAGTGCGGGGCCGCCGGGCCGGTCGCGGCCAGCGGGGCGTAGCCGCTCAAGGGGCCGAAGAACTCCGGGTAGGCCCGGCGCAGCCGCAGGGCCGCGCGGACCACGGCCGTCTTGTCGTCGTCGGGGCCGATCGCGAACGGCGCCCGGTTGTCCGGGTCGACCAGCGCGCGGTACTCCCGCTCGGTGTTCTGGTACAGCTCCGGCACGCCCGGCATCGTCAACTGCACGAGGGCCGCGCCCAGCACCTGGGAGCGGATGTGCGGTTCCAGGGCGAACGCGGCCTCGGAGGCCGACCGCAGCGGGATGCGGCCGGGGCCCGCCGCCACGAACTCGGCCACGGCCCGCTCGTAGTCCGCGTCCGGCTCCGTCCAGCTCGTGTGCAGCCCCGCCTCCCGTACGGACTTGAGGACGGCGGGGCCCAGCCGCGCCGCGTCCGGGGTGCCGAAGCCGAACGCGGTCTGCCACGCCGTCCACGCCAGGTGCGGATCGGGCGCCGGGACCCCGGCGACCTCTTCGAGCAGCTCGGCCCAGCGCCGCGGGCACTGCGAGAGGACCGCGATCCCGGCCCGCAGGTCCGCGCTGCGCTTGGTGTCGTGGGTGGTCAGGACGGTGCCGGTGCCGGGCCAGTCGCGGGCGAGACGCGCGCAGAAGGCGTGGAACTCCTCGGGCGTGACGGCCGGCCGGCCCGGCTCGCCGCCCACCTCGTTCGCCGAGAGCAGCGGCGTGTACCGGTAGAAGGCGGTGTCCTCCACGGACTTGGCGCGCAGCGCCGAGGCGGTCTGCGCGAACCGGGCCCGGAACGCCCGGTGCTGCGGCCCGTCGCCGCGCAGGCCGAGCGCGAGGTCGCGGACCACGTCCACCGCCGCGGCCTCCTCCGGCACCGCGAACGCGGCCTTCGCGCCCCGCGCCGCCTCCGGGGTGAGCACGTGCTCCCCGCCGGTCCGGTACGGCCGGTACACCGGCACCCGGACCAGCAGTTCGCGCACCGCCGTGCGCAGCGCCCAGGGCGCGTGGTCGCGCAGGCCCGGGTCGGCGGCGCAGATCCGCTCCGCGATCCGGGTCAGGGCGGCGGTCTCGGCGGCGAGTTCATGGGTCACCACCTTGTACGCGGCGCGCCGGGCGGTCGCCTCCCAGTAGCCGCCCCGGTCACCGGCCCGTCCGGCGAACTCCCGGTAGACGTCGGCGAGCTCGTCGGCGCCGACCGGGTCGGTGAACAGCCCGTCCACGTACCGCAGGGCGTCGTAGCCGGTGGTGCCGTCCACCGGCCAGGACGCGGGCAGCGTCTCGGTGCCGGTGAGGATCTTCTCCACCACCGTCCAGCACCGTCCGCCGGTCGCCTCGGCCAGCCGCTCCAGATAGCCCTCGGGGTCGGCGAGCCCGTCCGGATGGTCGATCCGCAGGCCCTCGACGACCCCGTCCCGCACCAGCTCCAGGATCTTGCCGTGGGTGGCCTCGAAGACCTCCGGGTCCTCGACGCGGACCCCGATGAGGTCCGAGATGGTGAAGAAGCGGCGGTAGTTCAGCTCGGTGCGGGCCAGCCGCCACCAGGCGAGCCGGTACCACTGGGCGTCGAGCAGCTCGTCGAGCGGCAGCCGCTCCGTGCCCGCGCGGAGCGGGAACTCCTGCCCGTCCAGGGTGAGCACGCCGTCCGCGACCCGCATCCGGTCCCGCACCTCGGACAGCCGGCCGGGCAGCACGGGCAGCAGCATCCGCCCGCCGCCCGCCGCCCAGTCGATGTCGAACCAGCGGGCGTACGGCGAGTCGGGGCCCTCGCGCAGCACCTCGCGCAGGGCGGGATTGTGCCGCGGCGAGGCCGCCATGTGGTTGGGCACCAGGTCGACCACGAGGCCGAGGCCGTGCGCCCGCGCGGTGGCGGCGAGCGCCCGCAGGCCCGCCTCACCGCCCAGTTCGGCCCGTACGGACCGGTGGTCGGTCACGTCGTAGCCGTGCGTGGAGCCGGGGACCGCCTCCAGGACGGGGGACAGGTGGAGGTGCGAGATCCCCAGGGCGGCGAGGTGGGGGACGGCGCGCTCGGCGGCGGCGAACGGGAACTCCGGCTGGATCTGGAGCCGGTACGTGGCGGTGGGCAGCGTCCGCTCAGAGGAGGAGCCCGGCGAAGAGGACGTCATGCGAACGTACGTACCCCGCGCCGGGGCTTCTGTGTCATCGCCCCATGCATCCGTTCGTGTGCATCGCGTTACGTTCGCGTGATGCTCCGGATGTATCGCGACACGCTGTCCCTGCTCGGACCGGCCCTGCCGGTGGTCTCCTTCCTCGGCCGGCTGCCGACCGCCATGTGCCAGCTCGGCAGCCTCCTCCTGGTCGCCGAGACCAGCGGCTCCCTCACCACCGCCGGCCTCGCGGGCGGCGCGCTCGCCGCCGGCCAGACCGTCGCCGGGCCGCTCGTCGGACGGCTCGCGGACCGGCGCGGCCAGCGGCCGGTGGTCCTCGCCGCGTCCCTCGCCAACGCCGTCGCCGTCACCGCCCTGGTGCTCGCCGCGCTCGACCGGGCGCCCACCGGCCTGCTGATGGTGCTCGGCGCCCTCGCCGGGGCGACCGTGCCGCAGATCGGCCCGCTCGCCCGGACCCGCTCCGTGCAGCTCGCCCGGGCGGGCGGCGCCGACGACCGGGCCGTGGCCACCGTCCTGTCCTTCGAGGGCACCCTCGACGAGATCTCCTTCGTGCTCGGCCCCGCCCTCGTCGGCCTCGCCGCCGCCGTGGCCCATCCCGCGGCGGCCCTGCTGACCGCCGCCGCGCTCCTCGCGAGCTGCGGCACCGCGTTCGCGCTGCACCCGACCGCCCGGTCGGTGGGCGTCCGCAAGCTCACCCGTTCGAGTGCCGCCGAACGGAGCAGGCTGCCCGCCTCCACGTACGCCCTGCGGGTCACGATGGTCCTCCAGGGGGCCATGTTCGGTGCCTCGCAGGCGGGGATCACCGCCCTCACCGAACGCCTCGGCGCGCCCGACCAGGCCGGCCTCGTCTACGCCGCGATGGGGGTGACGAGCGCCGCCGCCGGGTTCGCGATGGCGGCCGTGCCCGACCGGATCGGCCTCGCCACCCGCTGGCGGGTCTCCACCGCCGCGCTCGTCGTGCTCGCCGCGCCGCTGGTCCTCGTCGAGGGCCTCGGCTGGCTGTACGCCGGGGTCGTCGTCCTCGGCGTCGCCTACGCCCCGCACCTCATCACCGTCTTCGGCCTCACCGAGCGGACCGTTCCGCCCGCCCGGCTCGCCGAGTCCATGGCCTTCCTCACCAGCGGCATCGTCGGCGGGCAGGCCCTCGCGCTCGCCGTGTCGGGCCGGCTCGCCGACACGCACGGCGCCCCGGCCGCCTTCGGAGTGGCGGCCGGGGCGGCCGTGGCGTGCGCCGTGCTGTCCTGGACCGTCCGGGTCAAGGCGGCCCCCGCGGACGAACCGGTCAGGCCGGCCGTCGCAGCACCGTCAGCGTGAGCGGAGCGAGCGTCACCCGCTCACCGGCCGCCATCTCAGGGCCCTCCGCCGGCGGCATGCCCTCCGGGTGGGAGGTGTCCACGACCACCTTCCAGCCCTCGCCGTGGCTGTCCGGCACCTCGAACTCCAGCTCCTGCGACGAGGCGTTGAACATCATCAGGAAGGAGTCGTCCGAGATCCGCTCGCCCTGCGGGCCCGGCTCGGAGATCGCGTTGCCGTTGAGGAAGACCGTCAGCGCCCGCGCGTGCGCCGCCTGCCAGTCGCGGGCCGTCATCTCCTCGCCCTGCGGAGTGAACCAGGCGATGTCGGTCAGCTCGTCGTGGGTGCCCTCCACCGGCCGCCCGTGGAAGAAGCGGCGGCGCCGGAAGACCGGGTGCTCCCGGCGCAGCCGCACCATCGCCCGGGTGAACTTCAGGAGGGTGGCCTCCGGTTCGCTGCCGGCCTTGGGCCAGCGCACCCAGGAGATCTCGCTGTCCTGGCAGTAGGCGTTGTTGTTGCCGCCCTGGGTGCGCCCGAACTCGTCGCCGTGGCTGAGCATCGGCACGCCCTGCGACAGCATCAGGGTGGCGAGGAAGTTCCGCATCTGGCGGGCCCTCAGCTCGATGATCCCGATGTCGTCCGTGTCGCCCTCGGCGCCGCAGTTCCAGGAGCGGTTGTGGCTCTCGCCGTCCCGGTTGCCCTCCCCGTTGGCCTCGTTGTGCTTCTCGTTGTACGACACGAGGTCGCGCAGCGTGAAGCCGTCGTGGCAGGTCACGAAGTTCACCGAGGCGAGCGGGCGCCGCCCGTCGTCCTGGTAGAGGTCCGAGGAACCGGTGAGACGCGAGGCGAACTCGGCGAGCGTGCGCGGCTCGCCGCGCCACAGGTCCCGCACGCAGTCCCGGTACTTGCCGTTCCACTCGGCCCACTGCGGCGGGAAGTTGCCCACCTGGTAGCCGCCCTCGCCCAGGTCCCACGGCTCGGCGATCAGCTTCACCTGGCTGACCACCGGGTCCTGCTGGACCAGGTCGAAGAACGAGGACAGCCGGTCCACCTCGTGGAACTGGCGGGCGAGCGTGGCCGCCAGGTCGAAGCGGAAGCCGTCCACGTGCATCTCGGTCACCCAGTACCGCAGGCTGTCCATGATGAGCTGGAGCACGTGCGGGGACCGCATCAGGAGCGAGTTCCCGGTGCCGGTGGTGTCCATGTAGTACCGGGGGTCGTCGGTCAGCCGGTAGTACGAGGAGTTGTCCAGGCCCCGGAAGGAGAGCGTCGGCCCCAGGTGGTTGCCCTCGGCGGTGTGGTTGTAGACCACGTCGAGGATCACCTCGATACCGGCCCGGTGCAGCGCCCGCACCGCCGACTTGAACTCCAGCACCTGCTGGCCCCGGTCGCCCCAGGAGGCGTAGGCGTTGTGCGGGGCGAAGAAGCCGATCGTGTTGTAGCCCCAGTAGTTCGCGAGACCCGCGTCCGCCAGGCGGTGGTCGTTGACGAACTGGTGGACCGGCATCAACTCCAGGGCCGTGACGCCCAGTTCCTTCAGGTGTCCGATCACGGACGGGTGGGCGAGGCCCGCGTAGGTGCCGCGCAGCTCGTCCGGGAGGTCCGGGTGGAGCATGGTCAGGCCCTTCACATGGGCCTCGTAGATCACCGTGTGGTGGTACTCGGTGCGCGGCCGCCGGTCGTCGCCCCAGTCGAAGTACGGGTTGACCACGACCGAGGACATCGTGTGCGGCGCCGAGTCGAGGTCGTTGCGCGAGTCCGGCCGCCCGAAGTGGTAGCCGTACACCGCCTCGCCCCAGTCCACCGAGCCCGAGACCGCACGCGCGTACGGGTCGAGCAGCAGCTTCGCCGCGTTGCAGCGCAGTCCGCGCTCCGGCGCGTACGGCCCGTGCACCCGGAAGCCGTACCGCTGACCGGGCATCACACCCGGCAGATAGGCGTGCCGCACGAAGGCGTCGGTCTCGCGCAGCTCCACCGCGGTCTCCGAGCCGTCGTCGTGGAGCAGACACAGCTCGATCCTGTCGGCGGCCTCCGAGAAGACCGCGAAGTTCGTACCGGCGCCGTCGTAGGTGGCGCCCAAGGGGTACGCCTGTCCCGGCCAGACCTGCATAGACGAAACTCTTCCATTTCCGATCCGCGGACAAGGGTCCTGCTTCGGCCAGATCCTGCCCGAAAGTGGGGCAACCTCCTAGGACTTCGACCCGTCCTACCGGGTGACCATCGCTCCATAGGGGGAAAACGTGAACATATGGGGGGAAGTGTGTACGAAATAGTGCGCCGTCACCTGGGGAAGGTGGTGGCGGGCGCCGCCATGGCGGTCACCGGGACGGCCGTCGCCGTCGCGGTCTCCCTGCCCGGCAGCGCCGGAGCCGACGAGGCCGCCCCCGGCGCCTCCTCCGGCGGCACGGGGCAGGCCGCGTCCGGCACCCCGGGCGAGCCGTCGGCCGCCGGCCGGCCGCCCGGCCCCGCGACCCTGGCCTCCGCACCGCCCGAGGGCGAGAAGGGCATCGGCACCGACCCGCTGACCGACGACGAGCTGAAGCGGGCCGAGGCCCTGGCGCTGACCCCGCCGGCCGCCTCCCAGAGGAACGCCGAGGGCGGCCGGGGCCCGCAGCACCTCGCCACCGAGCTCGCCGACCCGCTGCCCGGCGAGCCGTCCGGCGGCCCGCGCCGCGCCCAGGTCCGCTTCTACGACTACAAGACCGACACTCTGCTGACCCGCACCGTCAACCTCGACACGGGCAAGGTCGAGCAGTCCGGCGCCCAGCGCGGCGTGCAGCCCTCGGCCCACCCCGAGGAGCTGCGTGCGGCGCTCCGGCTGATCCTGGACAGCCCGCTCGGCAAGGGCGTCAAGGAGGACTACAAGGACGCCACCGGCAAGGAGCTCACCTCCACCGACCAGCTCTGGTTCAACGGCGACGTCTACCGCACCTACCGCGAGAAGGACGTCCCCGCGAGCCTCGCGAAGTGCGGCGAGCACCGCTGCGTCCGCCTCGTCACCAAGGTGCTCAACGGCTCCTGGATCGACACCCGCAACCTGATCGTCGACCTCAGCGCCGGGTCCGTCACCCGCGTCGGCTGACCACCGCCGCGGCCCACCCCGCACGTCCGTACCGAGGGAGTACGCACCCATGTCCTCTTCGCGACTTCGGCATGCCCGCACGCCGGGCACCGTCCTCGCGGCCGGCGCCCTGCTCGGCACCGCCGCCCTGACCGGCGCCACGCCCGTGAGCGCCGCCCCGGCCGCCCCCGCCCCGCCGCCGGCCGACTGCTCCGCCGCGTACCGCATCGAGCAGAAGCTCGACGGCGGCACCGTGTGGCGCATGTGCTGGCGCTACTCCACCGACTCCGGGCTCATCCTGGACAAGGTGACCTACCAGCCGCCCGGCGAGCGCGCCCCCATCCGGGTCCTCAACAGCGCCAAGCTCGCCCAGATCCACGTCCCCTACGACGACGGCAACGCCGAGTACGACGACCTCACCGGCGCCGGCTTCGGCTGGGGCCTCCAGGGCCTGAAGCCCGGCGAGTGCCCCGGCGGCACGATCACCTCCGTGAAGGTGCCCGAGGTGGGCAAGGTCAACGGCCTGTGCACCACCACCCGGGCCCGCGGCCACGCCTACCGCATGGCCGCCGACGAGGGCGGCAAGGTCTGGGCAGCCCAGGGCAAGGACCTGCTCGTCTACACCGTCAACAAGGTCGGCTGGTACGAGTACATCTCCGAGTGGCGGTTCTCCTCCGACGGCACCATCGGGGCCAACGTCGGCGCCACCGGCAGCCTCTCGCCGGTCGACTACAACGCCACCGACGGCCGCGGCTGGCCCATCGGCAAGGGCGCCCGCGACTACGCCACCAGCCACGCCCACAACGTGTTCTGGAAGCTGGACTTCGGTCTCGACGGCAGCTCCAAGGGCCGGATCGAGCAGTACGACTCCAAGGTCACCCCGCCCGCCCGCGGCGGCAGCCCCACCGTGAAGACCACCCGCACCACCGTCACCAAGGAGCTCGCCGGCGACGCGAAGAACATGCGCTGGTGGCGCGTGGTGAGCGAGACCGGCAAGAACAAGGACGGCCACCCGCGCTCGTACGAGATCGTGCCCGGCCACACCAGTACCTACGCGGGCCGCCCCTTCACCCGGCACGACGTCTACTTCACCCAGGCGCGGGCCTGTGAGCAGTTCGCCAGCAACAACATCCTGAACTGCGGACAGGGCGCCCCGGACAGCGTGGACAAGTGGGTCAACGGGGAGACGCTGAAGAATCCGGCGGTCTGGGTCAACATCGGGTTCCACCACGTCGCCCGGGACGAGGACCAGCAGCCGATGCCCGTCCACTGGCAGGGATTCCAGCTCGCGCCCAGGGACGTAACCGCTATGAATCCGCTCACTCCGGCCGATCTCGCCGGGCAGAACGGGGCTCCGCGCGACGGTAGTTGAGCAACGGGCCGGTCGATCCTGCTGCATCGCCTCCCGCTCCCGGAGTACCCTTCCTTGATCGTTGTCGATCAATGTCAGATGGTGTTCCGGTCGGCGGCCGGAACGGGTGTCCGGGAGCAGAAGGCGGTGCGTGGGTGAGCTCGGGAGGTCTGGAGCTGCCCCCAGGCGAGGCGGGTCACGACGGCGGACCGGCCGAGCCCGCGGCGGCGCCGCCCGGCGCGGTGTCCGTCGCCCGGCCGGTCGAGATCGGGGCCGAACTCGACTGGGGCGCGGAGGCGTGGAGCGAGGTGCGCACCCGGGCCCAGCGGGCCGGTCGCGCCTACATCTGGCTGAATCTCGTCGAGCAGCGGCTGCGGGCCGTCGTCGCGGCGGTGCTGCGGCCGGTCTACGAGCCGGTGCACGGCGAGGAGTGGGTGGTGGCCGCCGCGGGCCCGGCCGGGCAGGAGTGGGTCCAGCGGGCGGTGGCCGTGCGCGAGGTCTCGCGCCGCAAGGGCTATCTGCTCGACCCGGCCGACGACAACGTGCTCAGCTTCCTGACGCTGCCGCAGTTGCGGGAGCTGATGGTGCAGCACTGGCCCTGCTTCGAGCCCTACTTCGACGACCGGCGCGAGGTGGAGCTCGCCCTCGACGAGCTGGAGGTGACCCGCAACGTCGTCTCCCGCAACCGGGCCCTGTCGCTGACGGTCCTCGCCCAGTCCGAACGGGCCTCCGCCCGGCTCCTGGAGATCCTGGGGAGCGGGGCGGGGGTGCCCTCGGCCGACCGGCTGCCGGTCGACGCCGTCGAGGACCTGGTGGGCGACCGCTACGCGGACGTGGTGTCCGTGCATCCCGACCGGGTCAGGCTGCAGCGGCAGTTGCCGGCCGAGGACCTGTTCGGCGGCGCCCGCCGGCTCGACGCCACGGGCATAGGTCTCAATCTGCTCGTGCAGAACTTCTCCGGGCGGCGCATGGTCCGGCTCGCCGAGTCCGGCTGCCGCATACGACTCCTCTTCCTCAACCCGGCCAGCAGCGCGGTCAAGCGGCGCGAGCGGGAACTCGGCCTGAAGAAGGGCGAGCTCAGCCGCTCGGTCGAGATGAACATCCTGCACATGCGCCGGGTGCGCGCCCGGCTGCGCGACCCGGGCGCCTTCCAGATCCACGTCTTCGACGAGACCCCGCGCTTCACCGCCTATCTGGTCGACGGCGACGGCCCCGACGGGGTCGGGGTCGTCCAGTCCTACCTCCGCAAGGCGCGCGGCATGGAGGCACCCGTCCTGGTGCTGCGGGGCGGTGGCCGGAACGTGGTGCGCGCCGGGCAGCACGACCGTGACGGAGAACACGGACTTTTCGCGACATACAGGGAGGAGTTCGAGTCGATCTGGCTCGATTCGCGCCCGGTCTCCTGACGCCCGCGGCCGGATTGTCAGTGCGGCGTGCGAGGGTGTGCATCACCACGGGGGGAGATCAGTGAAGGAGGACCCGATGGCTTGGTACGGGGAAGAGCTGGCCGGCTTCGACCTGGAGACGACCGGTACGGACCCGCTGGAGGCCCGGATCGTCACGGCCTCGATCGTCGGCGTCCACGGCGGACGGGTGGTCCGGCAGCACGACTGGCTCGCCGACCCGGGCATCCGCATCCCGGCCCAGGCGTCCGCGATCCACGGCATCAGCAGCGAGCGGGCCGCCGCGGAGGGCCGCCCGGTGCGCGAGGTGGCCGACGAGATCGCCGCCACCCTCGCCGCGTACTGGGAGGGAGGCGTCCCGGTCGTGGCGTACAACGCCTCCTTCGACCTGACCCTGCTCTCGGCCGAGCTGAGCCGCCACGGACTGCCCTCGCTGAGCGAGCGGCTCGGCGGCGTTCCCATAGGCCCCGTCGTCGACCCGTACACCATCGACCGCGCCGTCGACCGCTACCGGCGCGGCAAGCGCACCCTGGAAGCGGTCTGCGCCGAGTACGGGGTGGTGCTCGACCGGGCCCACCAGGCCGCAGCCGACGCCCTCGCCGCCGTCCGGGTCGCCGTCGCGATAGCCGAGCGCCACGCCTCCGTCGCCGCCCTCGACCCGGCCGAGCTGCACGAGCGTCAGATCGGCTGGTACCGCGAGTGGGCCGAGGACTTCCAGTCCTTCCTGCGGCGCAAGGGTGAGCCGGACGCCGTCGTCGACCCGGTCTGGCCGGTGCGCGGGGCCCTGCCGGTGCACGCACCCTGACCGGCTGGCCGTCTCCTTCAGCCGTTCTCCGTCAGCCGTTCTCCTTCAGGAACGACAGCAGCAGCTCGTTCACCCTCTCCGGCCGGTCGAGCTGGAGCCAGTGCCCGGCGTCCTCGACGCGCTCGTAGCGCCAGGGCCCGCTCACGTACGCGGCGGTGCCGGTCATCTGGCGCTCCGTGAGGAAACGGTCGCCCGCGGACCAGACGCCCATGACGGGGACGGTCAGCGGGGGCACGGCCGGCGGCTCGGCGAGCTGGACCTCGATCGGCAGCCCCGCCCGGTAGATGTTCAGCGCGGCGGTCAGCCCGCCCGGCGCGCGCAGCGGCTCCAGGACCTCGGCCGCGTCCGCGTGGTCGGCGAGCATGGCCCGCAGGTGCGCGAAGTCGTCCCGGGACAGCCACTCCTCGGCGAGCCCCTCGTGCTGGAACATCGTCACGTGCCAGAGCCGCTGGCGCTGCTCCCAGCCGCCCGCGCCGAAGATCGCCGCGAGGTGGCCGACGGACAGGATGCTCAGGCTCGCCACCCGCTCCGGCACCGCCTGGGCGATGCCCTGCGCGATGCCCGAGCCCCAGTCGTGGCCGACCAGATGGAAGCGGTCCACCTCCAGGCGGGCGAGCAGCTCCAGCACATCACCCGCGTGCTTCGCCGGGTGGTACGCCTCGGGGCCGCCCTCCGGCCGGTCCGAGCCGCCGAAGCCGCGCAGGGTCGGGGCGACGGTCCGGTACCCGGCCGCGTTCAACGCCGGGATCTGGTGCCGCCACAGGCGGTGCGAGTCCGGGAAGCCGTGCAGCAGCAGCACGGCCGGTCCCTCACCGCTCACCTCGACGTCGAGCGTGACGTCCGTCAGTTCCATCCGCATCACAACACCCCGTTCCGCACAGGTCCGTTCCCCGGAGGATCATGATGTCAGGAACGGGCACCGTCAGAAGGGATACCAGCGCACCTCGGGGTCGCCGTCCCGCAGCGAGGCCACCCGCCGCTCGAACTCCGCCAGCGCCTTCGGGTTGCTCGGCGCGTGCTGGGCCACCCACGCACAGCTCGCGGTCTCCCGCGCCCCGCGCAGCACCGCACAGCCCTCCCAGTCGCGCACGTCCCAGCCGTAGGCCGCGGTGAAGGCGTCGTAGGCGGCCGGGTCGAGCCCGTAGCGGTCCCGGGACAGGGCGAGGACCACCAGGTCGTGCTCGCGCAGATCGGAGGAGAAGGTCTCCAGGTCCACCAGGACCGGCCCTTCGGGGCCCACATGGACGTTGCGGGGGAGCGCGTCGCCGTGGATCGGGCCCGGCGGCAGATGCGGGACGAGCCGCGCCGCGGCCGGGGCGAAGGAGTCGCGCCGCTCGCGCAGGAAGGCCGCGTCGGCCGGGTCGATCGCGTCGCCCGCGAGCCGCAGCCAGCGCTCCACACCGCCGAGCAGCTCCCGGCGCGGCAGGGCGAGGTCCTCCGGCTCGGGCAGGGCGTGCACGGCGCGCAGCAGCGGGGCGAGGTCCCGGGGTTCCGCGGGCCGCACCGCCTCGGGCAGCCGGTGCCAGAGGGTCACCGGGTGCCCCTCGGCCCGGCGCGGCTCGGCCTCCGCGGCCCGTACGGCGGGGATGCCGGCCGCCTCCAGCCAGCCCGCCAGGGCGAGCTCCCGCTCGGCGCGCGGCAGCAGCTCGGCGTCCCGGCCGACCTTGACCACCAGGTCGCCGAGTGCGAAGACCGCGTTCTCGCCCAGTGCCAGCAGTGTCGCGTCCGCCGCCCGCAGTCCCGCGGCGGCCAGGAGCTCCCGTGCCCGCGCCTCGTCCATCGTTCTCTCCCCAAGAGCCGTGCGATTTCCGCCAAAGTCTCGCATCCGTGCAGGTCGCCTTGACGAACCGACGGCACGTCAGGACGATGACCGAGTCCCAGGCAAGGTCGCAAACCGGTCGCGGGGGGTCCGTCTGTGAGTGTGGTGACCGCACCGAAGCGGTCCGCGAGTCGCACCGCCCCCGGCGGGGCCCGGGGCCCCGGCCGCGACCACGGAGCCTGGTTCCTCGTCCTCCCGGCCCTGCTGCCGATCCTGCTCCTCAGCGTCGGCCCGCTGCTCTACGGCATCGCGCTCGCCTTCACCGACGCCCAGTCCGGCCGCACCCAGGCCACCCGCTGGATCGGCACCCTCAACTTCCAGGACCTGCTCCACGACACCCTCTTCTGGGACTCGTTCCGGATCGGCCTGCTATGGGCGGTCGGGGTCACCGTCCCGCAGTTCCTGCTCTCCCTCGGCCTCGCGCTGCTGCTCCACCAGAAGCTGCGGCTGCGCTGGCTCGCCCGGGCGCTCGCGATCGTCCCCTGGGCGATGCCCGAGGTCGTCGTCGGCATCATGTGGCGGCTGGTCTACAACCCGGACGCCGGCATCCTCAACGAGACCCTGCACGACCTCGGCCTCGGCGACGGGCGGGCCTGGCTCAGCGGGCTCGCCACCGCACTGCCCGCCGTCATCGTCGTCGGGATCTGGGCCGGCATGCCGCAGACCACGGTCGCCCTGCTCGCGGGCGTGCAGAACACCCCGCACGAGCTCCACGAGGCCGCCGCCCTCGACGGCGCCGGCGCCTGGCGCCGTTTCCGCACCGTCACCTGGCCCGCGCTGCGGCCCGTCGCCCTCGCCATCACGGCCCTCAATTTTATTTGGAACTTCAACTCCTTCGCCCTGGTGTACGTGCTGACCGCCGGCGGACCGGGCGGCCGGACCCGGCTGCCCATGCTCTTCGCCTACGAGGAGGCGTTCCGCTACGGCCAGTTCGGCTACGCGGCCGCCATGGGCTGCGTGCTCGTCGCCGTCGTCTCCGTACTCCTCGCCCTGTATCTCGTCGGACGGCTGAAGGGAGATCAGGACCGGTGAGCGCCTTCCGTACCAGCGGCCCCGCCCGCGCCGCCCAGTACGCGGCACTCCTCGCGTACCTGGTCTTCCTCGCCTTCCCGTTCCTGTGGCTGGTCTCCACCGCCTTCAAGCCGGCCGGCGAACTGGGCTCCCTGCACCCGACCTGGATCCCGCAGGACCCCACGCTCGACAACTTCCGGCAGGCATTCGCCGAACAGCCGCTGCTCAGGGCGGCCGGAAACAGCCTGCTCGCCGCGCTCGCCGCCGCCCTCGTCGCGGTCACCGTCGCCACCCCGATGGCCTATGTCCTCGCCCGGCACCGCTCCCGGCTCACCGCCGCGGCGACCGGCTGGGTGGTGGTCAGCCAGGCATTCCCGTTCGTCCTCCTGATCATCCCGCTCTTCCTGATCCTCAAGAACCTCCACCTGATCAACAGCCTCGGCGGTCTCGTGGCGGTCTACGTGGTGTGGTCGCTGCCCTTCGCGCTGTGGATGCTCACCGGCTACGTACGGGCCGTGCCCACCGAACTGGAGGAGGCGGCCGCCGTCGACGGCGCCGGGCGGCTGCGGATCCTCGTCTCCGTCACCGGCCCGCTGCTCGCCCCCGGCATCGTCGCGACCGCCCTCTTCGCCTTCATCACCGCGTGGAACGAGTTCTTCTTCGCCCTCGTGCTCCTCAAGACCCCCGAGAAACAGACCCTGCCCGTGGTGCTCACCCACTTCCTCGGCGCGGAGGGCGTCGCCGACCTCGGACCGCTCGCCGCCGCGGCCTTCCTCGCCACCCTGCCCTCCCTCGTCGTCTTCGCCCTCATCCAGCGGCGGATCACCGGCGGCATGCTGGCCGGGGCGGTGAAGTCATGAGGCGCCTGACGAGACGCGCGGGCGTCCTCGCCGCCGCCCTCGTCCTGCTGCTCACCGGCTGCACGGCCGACGGCGCGGGCGAGGAGCGGGGCGGCGACGGGGTGATCCGGCTCCGCTTCCAGTCCCTCGCCTGGCAGAAGGAGTCCGTCGACGCCAACAAGGCCCTGGTGAAGGAGTGGAACGCCACCCACCCCCGGATCCAGGTCGACTACGTCCAGGGAAGCTGGGACTCCGTCCACGACCAACTGCTCACCTCCTTCGAGGGCGGCGAGGCGCCCGACCTCATCCACGACGCCTCCGACGACCTCGCCGACTTCGCCTACGGCGGGTACCTCGCCGACCTGCGCCCGCTGCTGTCCGAGCGGCTGCGCGCCGACATCCCCGCGCACGGCTGGCGGACCACCACCTTCGGCGACGGGGTCTACGGTGTGCCGTTCCTCCAGGAACCGCGCATGATCATGGCCAACCGGACGATCCTCGCCGAGGCCGGCGTCCGGATCCCGACCCCCGAGAAGCCCTGGAGCTGGGAGGAGTTCCGGAGCGTCGCGCGGGACCTGACGGCCCGCATGGGCAAGGGGCGGTACGCCGTGGCCTGGCCGCTGAAGGAACCCGTCTCCGTCTCGCTCAACCTGGGCCTCTCGGCCGGCGGCCGGCTCTTCCACCGGGAACCCGGCGGAAAGGTCACGCTCCGCTTCGACGCCGGCGACGCCGTCGTGCCCGGCACCATCCGCGCCATGGTCGACACCGACCGCACCGCCTCCCCGGCCACCCTCGGCTCCGGCGGCTCCGACACCCTGCCCGGTTTCTTCGGGGGCAAGTACGCGATGGTCCCGCTGGGCTTCTCGTACCGCCAGCAGATCGTGCAGCAGGCTCCCAAGGGCTTCGACTGGATCGTGCTGCCCGCCCCGGCCGGGGCGGGCGGGCTGGCCCAGGGCGTCAGCCCGCAGACCCTCTCCATCGCCGAGGACAGCCCCCACAAGGAGGAGGCCGCCCGGTTCCTCGACTTCTTCCTCCAGCCCCGCAACACCGTCCGCCTCGCGCTCGGCGACTGGATGCTGCCCACCTCCACCACCGCGCTCGCCGACCCGGCCCTGCACACCCCGGAGTTCGGCTGGGCCACGGGCGCGGCGGTGGCGCGGGAGCTGCGTCCGGCGCCCGCGCAGTCGGTGCGCGGCTATCCGGAGTGGAAGGACAAGGTCGCCACGCCCGCCTTCCAGGAGTACTACAGCGGCGCGATCGACGACGCGGAGCTGAGACGGCGCCTGGTGGAGGACGGCAACCGGGTGCTCGCCCGCTACCAGCGGGACTGAGGGCCGGACCCGGCCGTCCGGGCAGGGGAGCGCGGGCGTGAAGAAGCCGGGACGCGCAAAAGATTGGACGAGACGTCTCGTCTCGTTTAGAGTCCTCGCATGACCGCGACCCACCGCTCCCACATCGCCATGTTCTCCATCGCCGCCCACGGCCATGTGAACCCCAGCCTCGACGTCATCCGCGAACTCGTCGACCGGGGCCACCGCGTGAGCTACGCGATCCCCGCCGCCTTCGCCGAGAAGGTCGCCGCGACCGGCGCCACCCCCGTCGTCTACACGAGCGTGCTCCCGACCGACGACGACCCCGACGCCTGGGGCACCGAACTCATCGACAACATCGAGCCGTTCCTCGATGACGCGATCCAGGCCCTGCCGCAGCTCGCCGCGGCCTTCGACCGGGACCGCCCGGACCTGGTGCTGCACGACATCACCTCGTACCCCGCTCCCGTCCTCGCCCACACCTGGGGCGTCCCCGCGCTCTCGCTCTGGCCGAATCTCGTTCCCTGGGAGGGGTACGAGGAGGAGGTCGCCGAGCCGATGTTCGCCGAGCTCAAGGCGTCGCCCCGCGGCAAGGCGTACTACGCGCGGTTCGAGGAGTGGCTCGCCGCCCACGGCGTCGACACCCACCCCGACCGGCTCGTCGCCCGCCCGCGGCGCGCGCTCGCCCTCATCCCGAAGGTCCTCCAGCCGCACGCGGACCGGGTCGACGAGTCCGTCTACACCTTCGTCGGCTCCTGCCGCGCCGAACAGGCCGACCCGGGGGAGTGGCGGCGCCCCGCGACGGCCGAGAAGCTCCTCCTGGTCTCCCTCGGCTCGGCCTTCACCAAGCAGCCGGCCTTCTACCGGGCCTGTGTCGAGGCGTTCGGCGGCCTCGACGGATGGCATGTCGTGCTCCAGATCGGCAAGTTCGTCGATCCGGCCGAACTCGGCGAGGTGCCCGACAACATCGAGGTGCACTCCTGGGTGCCGCAGTGGGCCGTCCTGAAGGAGGCCGACGCCTTCGTCACCCACGCGGGCGCGGGCGGCAGCCAGGAGGGCCTGGCCACCGCCACCCCGATGGTCGCCGTGCCGCAGGCGGTCGACCAGTTCGGCAACGCCGACATGCTGGAGTCGCTCGGCGTCGCCCGCCGTCTGTCGATGGAGGAGGTCACGCCCGAGCGGCTGCGCGAGACCGTGCTCGCCCTGGTCGCCGACCCCGAAGTGGCGCGCAGGGGACGGGAGATCGCGGAGGGGATGGCGAGGGAGGGCGGGACGCGGCGCGCGGCCGATCTGATCGAGGCGGAGCTGCCGGGGGCTTAAGTCGTGAGGGTCGAGGGGCGAGTTGAGAAGACTCGTCCCTTTTCTTATTAAGAAACCTTGTTGAATAAGTCACAGGATTGTGAAGGTCTTGATTTGCACTCGTCAATGAGTCAGGGTTTCGAACGAGCGACCGGAGATTTTCCCTCCGGTGGCCCAACCCCCCACAAATCCTGACGAGGAGACCCCTCTTCATGGCCATACACAAGCGAGTCCGCCGGACCCGTTACATCGCCGTCACGACCGCGATCGCCGCGGCCGCCGGAATCACCGCCCTCACAAGCCCGTTCGCCGGCGCGGCCCCCACGCCCGCCGAAGGAACGGTCTACGGCCTCGGCGCCGAGAACGCCGTCGCGGGCAGCTACGTCGTGCTGCTCGACGAGAAGACCGCCCGCAGCGGCAAGAGCGAGCTGGCCAAGGAGTACGGCGGCACCCTGCGCCGCTCGTACGACTCCAGCGTCAACGGCTTCTCGGTCAACGGCCTCACGGAGACCGAGGCCAAGCGCCTCGCCGCCGACCCGGCCGTCGCCAAGGTGGTCCAGAACCGGAAGTTCACCATCAACGCCACCCAGGAGGACCCGCCGTCCTGGGGCCTGGACCGCGTCGACCAGGCCGACACCGCCGGCGACAAGAAGTACACCTACCCCGACAACGCGGGCGAGGGCGTCACCGCGTACGTCATCGACACCGGCGTCCGCGTCAGCCACCAGGACTTCGGCGGCCGGGCCACCGACGGCTTCGACGCCATCGACAACGACAACACCGCCCAGGACGGCAACGGCCACGGCACGCACGTCGCCGGCACCATCGCCGGCACCGCCCACGGCGTCGCCAAGAAGGCCAAGATCGTCGCCGTCCGCGTCCTGGACGACAACGGCTCCGGCACCACCGAGCAGGTCGTCGCCGGCATCGACTGGGTCACCCAGAACCACAAGGGCCCCTCCGTCGCCAACATGAGCCTCGGCGGCAGCGCCGACCCGGCCCTGGACGAGGCGGTGAAGAAGGCCATCGCCTCCGGCGTCACCTTCGGCGTCGCCGCCGGCAACGAGTCCTCCGACGCGGGCCAGGGCTCGCCCTCCCGCGTCACCGAGGCCCTCACCGTCGCCTCCTCCACCAAGGACGACCAGCAGTCGAGCTTCTCCAACTTCGGCTCGGTCGTGGACCTCTACGCCCCCGGCTCGGACATCACCTCGGCCTGGAACGACAGCGACACCGGCACCAAGACCATCTCCGGTACGTCCATGGCGACCCCGCACGTGGTCGGCGCCGCGGCCGTCTACCTCGCGGCACACCCCGACGCCACCCCGGACCAGGTCGCCGAGGCGCTGATCTCCGGGGCCACCCCCGACAAGATCTCCAACGCGAACCCCGGCACCGCCAACAAGCTCCTGAAGATCGTCGAGTGATCCTCGGATAGCCCGGCACCCCCGGAACCGGCGACCGCCGTGCCCTCCCCCACGGGGCACGGCGGTCGTCCCGTGCCCGCGCCCACGGTCGAGCTAGAGACTCATGGTGGGCACCTTTTCGGGGTTTCCGTACGAAAGGACCTTCCGCAGCCCTGTACGCAATTCCTCGACGCCGATCCCCCGGGCAACGCCCAGGACGACCTCTCGGGACGGAAGCTCCAGCTCACCGACGGCTTCATCGGTGAACCGGAGAAGGAGGCGATCGGGCCTCAGGGCAACCTCTTCGAGGCCGCCGTAGTGCACACCACCCCCTTCGCTGACGATGCAGTAGCTGTCCAGTTCCAGGCGAACGCTCTGCTCGTCCGGTTCATCGGGCATGCACTGCAGGTCGAGAGAGCGACCGTCCTCCTCCCCATCGCCGATGAAGACGGTGAACGGACCGCCGGGGACGCTTTCCCCCGATTCCAGGTACTCGATGGTCCAGTAAGGGGCTGCCGGGTCAGTCATCCGCTCGTGCTCCATTGCTTTCGAATAGCGCGGTAGGCCGGTCACCTAACGACATGACATGCGACCGCGCAAGGCCCACCGGCCGCGCCTACCGCCGGCAGCTCGGTCGCCTCGTGCCGGGTGACCTCTAAGGTGTGCCCATGACGACGACCTACGCCCTGCTGCTCCGCGGGATCAACGTCGGTGGACACCGCAAGGTCCCCATGGCGGAGCTCCGTTCGCTTCTCGAAGGGCTCGGCCACCGGGACGTGAAGACGTACCTGCAGAGCGGCAACGCCGTCTTCACCACCGACGCGGATCAGCCGGACGAGAGCGTCCGGGAGGCCGTCGAGGCGGCGATCGAGCGGCACTTCGGGTTCCGGGTCGACTGCCTGGTCCGCGACCATGCCTACCTCGCGGCCGTCGCCAGCAACTGCCCCTACCCGGCCGCCGAGCTGGAGGGCAAGCAGCTCCACGTCTTCTACCTCTCCGCCCCCGTCGACGAGGAGCGCTTCGCCGACCTCGACCGGGAGTCCTTCGCCCCCGAGTCCTTCGCGCTCGGCGACCGCGTCCTCTACCTCTACGCGCCCGACGGCCTCGGCCGCTCCAAGCTCGGTGAGGTCCTGTCCCGGCCCGCCCTCTTCAAGGGCGTCACCGTCACCGCCCGCAACTGGAACACCGTCCGCAAGCTGGTCGAGATGACCGGCTGAATGGCCCACTGCGGCAGCGCCTGAATGGCCCGCTCGAAGGGGCCACATGGCGCCTAGGGTCGGCTCCATGACGACTGTGGACTTCTACTTCGACCCCGCCTGCCCCTTCGCCTGGATCACCTCCCGCTGGATCCTGGAAGTCGAACGGCACCGCGACATCGACCTGCGCTTCAAGGTCATGAGCCTCTCCCTCCACAACGAGGGCAACGACCTCCCCGACTGGTACCGCGCCCTCGTCGACGCCTCCATCGGCCCCGTCCGGGTCGCCGCCGTCGCGGCCGAGAAGCACGGCGAGGAGATCCTGCGCCCGCTCTACACCGCGTACGGCACCCGCATCCACGAGCGGAAGAACAAGGACTTCGACGCGGTGATCGCCGAGTCCCTCGCCGAACTCGACCTGCCCGCCGAACTCGCCGCCGCCGCCCACGACCCGGCCCACGACGAGACCGTCCGCCGCAGCCACGACGCCGGCAAGGACCCCGACGCCGGCGCCTACGTCGGCACCCCCACCCTCCACGTCGACGGCACCGCCTGGTTCGGCCCGGTGCTACGCGCCATCCCCCGAGGCGAGAAGGCCGCCGAACTCTTCGACGCCTTCCACGTCCTCGCCGCCCACCCCGACCTCTTCGAACTCAAGCGCACCCGCACCGGCGCCCTGGACTTCGGCTAGGGAGGGCGTCAGCCCTGTCCTCCGCTCGCCGGCGCCCCACCGGAACGCCTCAGAACCGCCCCGCCCGGTACGGGGTCACCACACGAGCACCCCGCCGCCCACCTCCCGCGCACGCCGCGCCGCGTCCGTGAGGTTCGACAGCCGCTGCTCGATCGCGGACCGGTGCTCCTCGACGGTGCGCACGGGCTGCGTGCCCTGGACGATCCGCTCCAGGTTCTCCCGCAGCATCAGGCACTCCGACAGGAACGTGTCCACCCCGTAAGGAGGCACATACAGATCGCCCTCGGACAGCAACGGGAGGACTGCGGCGCCGAGCGAACGCACCGCGTCCGATCCCCAGACGTCCGTCCGCCAGCTCTCGAATCCCGCCGAGTCGCCGCATCCGTCCGGGACGTCGAGCACCCGCATCTTGCCGTTCGCCCCGACGAGGAAGACCTTCACCACCAAGCTCATGGGCGGAGTGGATCATGCCGCCGACGGTGTCGTCGACCGAATTCAGCCGGTCCGGCCCGCTCGCCTCGGTGATGCCGCCTAACCCGCGACCGCCACCCGCTCCGGAGCGCTCGCGGCCTCCTCGTACCTCTCCAGGAGGAGGCGGGCCAGTTCGGAGGAGGGGCCGAGGACGGGGGCGAGGAGGTCGGCGTCGGCGGCGCCCGTCGCGATGCGGTCGGGGAGGCGGCCCGGGGCGATGACGTACGGGGCCACGGCC
Organism: Streptomyces sp. NPDC006339; assembly: GCF_040612775.1. Lineage (NCBI taxonomy): Bacteria > Bacillati > Actinomycetota > Actinomycetes > Kitasatosporales > Streptomycetaceae > Streptomyces > Streptomyces sp. NPDC006339. The sequence continues at coordinate 57,805 of NZ_JBEXQW010000010.1, read as the reverse complement.
ACCCGGCGGACGCCCGGCTCGGCGCGCAGCGCCCGTACCGCCTCGTCGGTGCGGGGAAGGGATGCGGAGGCGAACGCAGGCCGCACGGAGCACCAACCGGTGTTCCGCAGCTCCCGCGCCGTTTCTGCGATCGCTGCGATCGCCTCCGGGTCGGTGGAGCCCGCCGAGGCCAGGACGACCCCGGTCGTGCTCTTGTCGCCGGGCGTCAGCCCGGCCTCGTAAAGCCGCCGTTCCACCGTCGCGAGCAGCAGCGGCGAGGGGCCGAGGACCTCCGCCTGCCGCACCCGGAGCCCGGCGGGGGCCTGGCGGAGTACGGCGGGGATGTCGGCCTTGGCGTGGAAGGCGCGGGTCAGCAGCAGCGGCAGCGCCACCACCTCGCGCACGCCCTCGGCGGCGAGCCGGTCGAGAACGCCCGGCACGGACGGCAGGTTGAAGTCCAGGAACGCCGTCTCCACGCGCACGCCCGGCCGCAGCAGGCCGGCCCGGCGCACCAGCGCCTGGACGGTCGCCGCGTGCCGCGGATCGCGGCTGCCGTGGGCGATGACGAGAAGGACGGGGGCGCTCATCGTGCTCAGACCTTCACCAGCAGACCGCGGCGGCGCAGCACCGCGCGCTCCAGCGGGCTGAAGATCAGCAGGTCGATCGCGATGCCGACCAGCAGGATCAGGAAGATGGCGAGGAAGATCCCCGGCATGTCGAAGTTGTTGCGGCCGTTCTCCAGCAACTGGCCGAGGCCGAGGCCGAGGTCGGGCGAGGACGCGATGATCTCCGCCGCCATCAGCGAACGCCACGAGAACGCCCAGCCCTGCTTCAGACCCGCCAGATAGCCGGGCAGCGCCGCCGGCATGACGATGTGCCAGGCGCCCCGCAGCCCGGTCGCGCCGAGCGTCCGGCCGGCCCGCAGGAACAGCGGCGGCACCTGGTCCACGCCCGCCACCAGGCCGTTGGCGATCGACGGCACCGCACCCAGCAGGATCACCGCGAACATCATGCTGTCGTTGAGGCCCAGCCACAGCACGGCCGGCGCCACCCAGGCCACCGACGGCAGCGACTGCAGACCCGACAGGATCGGGCCGATCGCCGTCCGCACCACGGCCACCCGGGCCACCAGCAGACCCAGCGGCGTGCCGATCGCCAGCGCCATCAGGAAGCCCAGCAGGGCCCGGGACACGCTGGTCCACAGCACGCCGAAGAGCGTGCCCTCCAGCCACATGGTGGTCAGGCTGTCCCACACCGCGCCCGGCGACGGCAGCTTGCCCTCGTCGGCGACCTCGAGGGTCACCAGGAGCTGCCACACCGCGAGGACCAGCACGACGGCGAGGACCGGCGGCAGGACCTTCTTCAGCAGGACCTCGCGCAGCGGCGTCCGGCGGATCTGCACGCTGTCGAGGGCGTCGAGTCCGGCCTCCAGGCCGGCGAGGTCGTCGGCCTTGACGGCGGCGGTGGTCGTCGTCTCAGTGCTGGCCATGGCGGCGGATCTCCCCACGCAGTTGTTCGGTGATCTCGACGGACAGCTCCGCCACGGCGGCGTCCTCGATGCGGCGCGGCTGCGGGATGTCGATGGTCCACTCCCGGGCGATACGGCCCGGCCGGGACGACAGGAGGACGACACGTTCGGCCAGGCGCACGGCCTCGCGCACGTTGTGGGTGACGAACAGCACCGACAGCCGCGTCTCGCGCCAGATCCGGGTGAGCTCGTCGTGCAGCACGTCCCGGGTGATCGCGTCGAGCGCCGCGAACGGCTCGTCCATGAGCAGCAGGTCGCTGTCCTGGGCGAGCGCCCGGGCGAGCGCCACGCGCTGCCGCATGCCGCCGGACAGCTCGTGCACCCGCTTGCCGTACGAGCCGCTCAGGCGCACGAGTTCGAGCAGCCGCTCGGCCTCCGGGCGGCGCTCCGCCTTCGGCACCCCGCGCAGCTTCAGGGCGAGCTCGATGTTCTTGCCCGCCGTCAGCCACGGGAAGAGGGCGTGCTCCTGGAACATCAGGGCCGGCCGGCCGCCGGGGGTGTCGATGGACCCCGCGGACGGCCGGTCGAGCCCGGCGACCAGGTTGAGCAGGGTGGACTTTCCGCAGCCCGAGGCACCCAGGAGGGTGACGAACTCGCCCGGGGCGACATCGAGCGAGATGTCGTCGAGGACGAGCTGGCCGCCGGCGGGGCCGCCGAAGGACTTCGAGACGTGCTCGATGCGCGCGGCGTGACCGGCCGCGCCGACGCGGTCCTCGGCCTTGGCGAGCGTTGTGGTCGTGGCCATGGTCGTCACCTCCTGGGGATGAGCTGCGGACGGGGTTTACTTCGCGCCGAGGCCGGCGTCGGAGACCTCGGGCCGGCCCGCGGCCTTGAGGACCTTGTTGAGCGGCTTCAGGTCGTAGATGCCGTTCAGGTCGGGCTGCTTGAGCAGACCGGACTGCACCGCGTGGTCGGCCTGCGCCCGGAGCGTGGCGGCCAGCGGGTCGTCGGTGAACCGGATCGACGGCCAGGCGTTGTCGATCACCTTGGCGCCGAGCGCCTTGCCGGTGAGCTCCTTCAGCTTGGCGTTGGCGGCGGCCTTCGCCTGCTCCGGGTGGGCGTTGATCCAGGCGTTGGTCTTCACCGAGCCGCGCAGGACCGCCTCGACGACATCGGGATGCGCCTTGAGGAACTTCTGCGACACGATGATGTTGGTGATGACGAACTTCTTGTCCGGCCACAGGTCGGACTCGTCCAGGAGCACCTTCGCGCCCTCGCTGACCAGCTTGGACGCGGTCGGCTCCGGGACCCAGGCGCCGTCGATCGAGCCGGACGTGTAGGCGTCGGGGGTGATCTTGTTGTCGGTGCGGAGCACGGAGACGTCGCCCTTGCCGCTCTGGGCGTCGACCTTCCAGCCCTTCTCCGCGATCCAGTTGAGGAAGGCCACGTCCTGCGTGTTGCCGAGCTGGGGGGTGGCGATCCGCTTGCCCTTGACGTCGTCGAGGGTCTTGATCCGGTCCGGGTTCACCACGAGCTTCACGCCGCCGGAGGCCGAGCCGCCGATGATCCGCAGGTTGGTGCCCTTGGACTTGGTGAAGCCGTTGATGGCCGGCGAGGGGCCGATGAAACCGATGTCGATCGAGCCGGCGTTCAGCGCCTCGATCTCCGAGGGACCCGCGTTGAAGGTCGTGGTGTCGAGCCGGGTGCCGCCGAGCTCCTTCTGGAGGATGCCCTCCTGGTCGCCGACCAGGGCCGTGGCGTGGGTGAGGTTGGGGAAGTACCCGATCCGTACGGTGTCCGCGGAGAGCTTCTCGCCCTCGGCCGCCACCTTCTTCTCGTCGTTCTTGGCCTGGGAGCCGTAGCCGCAGGAGGCGAGCGCCCCGATCAGCAGGGGCAGAGCGGCGGCGGCGGCGAGGCCGCGGCGCAGGGTGGTACGGGTGATGGCAGGCACGGGAGGTCTTCCCCTCGATTCAGCGTGTTCGTCGGAGTCTTCGGCGTTGCGGGTGGAGCGGCGTCGCGCCGCCGGAGCGGCGCACGGAGGTCAGCACGCACATCGCGCGACACCTCCCCGGCCGGCGCCGAGCGCTCCGGAGCCCACGCGGCCGCCCTCCTTGGCGAAGGTGGCGTAGAAGTCCTGCTCCATCTAGAAGTCCCACCCCTCCTCGTCGTCCGCGACCTCGGTCCCGGCCGCGGCCTTGGCGGTGGCGAAGGACTCGCCCGCCATGCCGGCGGCCAGCGTGGTGCCGTCCGCGGGGTCGATGAGGAGGAAGGAGCCGGTACGGCGGGAGTCGGCGTACGCGTCGAGCGCGAGCGGCTCGGCGGTACGGACCTTGACCCGGCCGATGTCGTTGGCGACGAGCTGCCCCGGCTCCGGGTGCTGGGAGAGGTCGTCCAGGGTCAGCCGGGACGGGATCTCCTTCACGATCGCCTTGACCGTACGGGTGGTGTGCTTGAGCAGCACCCGCTGCCCGACGGTCAGCGGCTGGTCCGCGACGTGGCAGACGGTCGCCTCGACGTCCTGGCTGGTGGCCGGGGCGTCGCCGCTCGGGGCGAGCAGGTCGCCGCGCGAGATGTCGATGTCGTCGGCGAGCCGGATGGTGACCGACTGCGGCGCCCAGGCGATGTCCACGGACTCGCCCAGCGCGTCGATCGCGGTGATCGTGGAGGTCCGGCCCGAGGGCAGCACGGTGATCTGCTCGCCGACCCGGAAGGCACCGGCCGCGATCTGACCCGCGTAACCCCGGTAGTCGGGGTGCTCGGCGGTCTGCGGGCGGATCACGTACTGCACCGGGAAGCGGGCGTGGCAGGCCGTCAGGTCGTGGCTGACCGGCACGGTCTCCAGGTGCTCCAGGACCGTCGGTCCGCCGTACCAGTCCATGTTCGCGGACGGCTCCACGACGTTGTCGCCGGCGAGCGCGGAGATCGGGATCGCGGTGATCTCCGGGACGCCGAGCTCGGAGGCGTACGTCGTGAACTCCTCGGCGATCGCGGCGAAGACGGACTCCCGGTAGTCGACCAGGTCCATCTTGTTCACCGCGAGGACCACGTGCGGGACGCGCAGCAGCGCGGCGACGGCGGCGTGCCGGCGGGTCTGCTCGACCACCCCGTTGCGGGCGTCGACCAGCACCACCGCGAGCTCCGCGGTGGACGCGCCGGTCACCATGTTCCGGGTGTACTGCACGTGCCCGGGGGTGTCGGCCAGGATGAACCGGCGCCGCGGGGTCGCGAAGTAGCGGTAGGCCACGTCGATGGTGATGCCCTGCTCCCGCTCGGCCCGCAGGCCGTCGGTCAGCAGCGCCAGGTCCGGCGCCTCCTGGCCCCGGGAACGCGAGGCGTGCTCGACGGCCTCGAGCTGGTCGGCGAGCACCGACTTGGAGTCGTGCAGCAGCCGGCCCACCAGCGTGGACTTGCCGTCGTCGACGGATCCGGCGGTCGCGAAACGCAGCAGGGTCGTCGCCGCCAGCTCCGCGGGGCCCGTGGTGGGCTGTTCGGTGGACGTGCTCATTAGAAGTACCCCTCGCGCTTGCGGTCTTCCATCGCGGCCTCGGACAGCTTGTCGTCCGCCCGGGTGGCGCCCCGCTCGGTGAGCCGGGACGCGGCGATCTCGGCGATCACGGCCTCCAGCGTGGTGGCGTCGGAGTCCACCGCGCCCGTGCAGGACATGTCACCGACCGTGCGGTAGCGGATCATCCGCCGCTCGACGGTCTCGGTGTCCTTCGGGCCGCCCCACGCACCGGCCGTCAGCCACATGCCGTTGCGGGCGAACACCTCGCGCTCGTGCGCGAAGTAGATCTCCGGAAGCGCGATCTTCTCCCGCTGGATGTACTGCCACACGTCCAGCTCCGTCCAGTTCGACAGCGGGAACACCCGCACGTGCTCACCGGGGGCGTGCCGGCCGTTGTAGAGCTGCCACAGCTCCGGCCGCTGGCGGCGCGGGTCCCACTGCGAGAACTCGTCGCGGAGGCTGAACACCCGCTCCTTGGCGCGGGCCTTCTCCTCGTCACGGCGGCCGCCGCCGAAGACCGCGTCGAAGCGGTGCTGCTGGATGGCCTCGGTCAGCGGGACCGTCTGCAGCGGGTTACGGGTGCCGTCCGGCCGCTCGCGCAGCTTGCCGGCGTCGATGTACTCCTGCACGGAGGCGACGTGCAGCCGCAGCCCGTGCTCGGCGACCACGCGGTCGCGGTACTCGATGACCTCGGGGAAGTTGTGCCCGGTGTCGACGTGCAGCAGCGTGAACGGGACCGGCGCCGGCGCGAACGCCTTCAGCGCCAGGTGCAGCATGACGATGGAGTCCTTGCCGCCGGAGAACAGGATCACCGGCCGCTCGAACTCGCCCGCCACCTCACGGAAGATGTGGACGGCCTCGGACTCCAGGGAGTCGAGGTGCGTCAGCGCGAACGGGCTGTCCGTCGTGTCGTGAACGTGGGCGACGGTCGTCATGCCAGGCCCCTCTCGGTGAGCAGCGCGTGGAGCTGCGCCGCGGACTCCTGCACGGTCTGGTTCTGGGACTCGATCCGCAGATCGGGCGTCTCGGGTGCCTCGTACGGGTCGTCGACGCCGGTGAGCCCGCTGATCTCGCCCGCGGCCTGCTTGGCGTAGAGGCCCTTGACGTCACGGACCGAGCACACCTCCACCGGTGTGGCCACGTGCACCTCGACGTACGGGGTGCCCTCGGCCTCGTGGCGCTTGCGGACCGCGTCGCGGCTGTCGGCGTACGGCGCGATGACCGGGACCAGGACCTTCACCCCGTGCGAGGCGAGCAGCTCGGCGACGAAGCCGATCCGCTGCACGTTGGTGTGCCGGTCCTCGCGGCTGAAGCCGAGGCCCGCGGAGAGGAACTCGCGGATCTCGTCGCCGTCGAGGACCTCGGTGCGGTGGCCCTCCGCGCGCAGCCGGCCGGCCAGCTCGTACGCGATCGTGGTCTTGCCGGCGCTCGGCAGGCCCGTGAGCCAGATGGTGGCACCGGTCACGTCGTTCTCCTGGGAAGTGTCGAGGGTGGTCATCAGCCGTGCAGCCCGCATTCCGTCTTCGCCCGCCCGGCCCAGCGGCCGGCCCGCGCGTCCTCGCCCTCGAGGACCCGGCGGGTGCAGGGGGCGCAGCCGACGGAGGCGTAACCGTCCATGAGGAGCGGGTTGGTGAGCACGCCGTGCTCCAGGACGTAGGCGTCCACGTCGTCCTGGGTCCAGCGGGCGATGGGGGAGATCTTCACCTTCCGCCGCTTCTCGTCCCAGCCGACGACCGGGGTGTTCGCCCGGGTCGGGGACTCGTCGCGGCGCAGTCCGGTGGCCCACGCGCGGTAGCGGGTCAGGCCCTCCTCCAGCGGCTTGACCTTGCGCAGCGCGCAGCACAGGTCGGGGTCGCGCTCGAAGAGCTTCGCCCCGTACGCGGCGTCCTGCTCGGCCACCGTCTGACGCGGGGTCAGGGTGATGACGTTGACGTCCATGACGGCGTCGACGGCGTCACGGGTGCCGATGGTCTCGGGGAAGTGGTAGCCGGTGTCCAGGAAGACCACGTCCACGCCGGGCATCGCCCGGGAGGCGAGATGGGCGACGACCGCGTCCTCCATGGAGGACGTGACGCAGAACTCCTTGCCGAAGGTGGCGGCCGCCCACTGGAGGATCTCCAGCGCGGAGGCGTCCTCCAGCTCGCGGCCGGCCTGCTCGGCGAGTGCCTTCAGGTCGGCCGCGGTCGTTTCCTGAGTGACCGTCATGTCTCTTCCCCTCCAGTTGCCTTGACCGAAGTTCCCGGGGCGAGCAGCCCCAGGAACTTCAACTGGAAGGCTCGGCTGCACGCGGCGCATTCCCATGCGCCATGGCCCTGCTCGTTCGGACGCAGGTCCTCGTCCCCGCAGTACGGGCAGTAGAACGGCGCGGAACGCTCACTCATGAGAGGGCCTCCTCCGAGGCGCGCGCCGCCCAGGTGGCGAAGCGCTCGCCGTCCTCGCGCTCCGCCTGGAAGCGCTTGAGGACCCGCTCGACGTAGTCCGGGAGCTCGGCCGAGGTGACCTTCAGGCCGCGGACCTTGCGGCCGAAGCCGGCCTCGAGGCCCAGCGCGCCGCCCAGGTGGACCTGGTAGCCCTCGACCCGGTTGCCGTCGTCGTCCAGGACGAGCTGGCCCTTGAGGCCGATGTCGGCGACCTGGATGCGGGCGCAGGCGTTCGGGCAACCGTTGATGTTGATGGTGATCGGCTCGTCGAACTCCGGGATGCGGCGCTCCAGTTCGTCGATCAGCGAGGCGCCGCGGGCCTTGGTCTCGACGATGGCGAGCTTGCAGAACTCGATGCCGGTGCAGGCCATGGTGCCGCGCCGGAACGGCGTCGGGTTCACCCGCAGGTCGAGCGCCTCCAGGGCGGCGACCGCCGAGTCGACCTGGGCCTCCTCGACGTCCAGCAGGATCATCTTCTGGTCGGCGGTGGTCCGCAGCCGGCCGGAGCCGTGCTGCTCGGCCAGGTCGGCGATCTTGGTCAGCGTGGTGCCGTCGACCCGGCCGACGCGCGGGGCGAAGCCGATGTAGAAGCGGCCGTCCTTCTGCCGGTGCACGCCCATGTGGTCGCGCCACTGGCCGGCCGGCTGCTCGGGGGCGGGGCCGTTTGTCAGCCTGCGCTTCAGGTACTCGTCCTCCAGGACCTGGCGGAACTTCTCGGCGCCCCAGTCGGCGACCAGGAACTTCAGGCGGGCGCGGTTGCGCAGCCGGCGGTAGCCGTAGTCGCGGAAGATGGAGATGACGCCCACGTAGACGTCGGGGACCTCGTCCAGGGAGACCCAGGTGCCGAGCCGGACGCCCAGCTTGGGGTTGGTGGACAGACCGCCGCCGACCCAGACGTCGAAGCCGGGACCGTGCTCCGGGTGGTTCACGCCGACGAAGGCGATGTCGTTGATCTCGTGGGCCACGTCGAGCTGCGGCGAGCCGGAGACCGCGGACTTGAACTTGCGGGGCAGGTTGGAGAAGTCCTTATTGCCGACGATCCGCCGGTGGATCTCGTCGATGGCGGGCGTGCCGTCGATGATCTCGTCCTCGGCGATGCCGGCGACCGGCGAGCCGAGGATGACACGCGGGGTGTCGCCGCACGCCTCGGTGGTGGACAGGCCGACCGCCTCCAGGCGGTTCCAGATCTCCGGGACGTCCTCGATGCGGATCCAGTGGTACTGGACGTTCTGCCGGTCGGTGATGTCGGCGGTGCCGCGCGCGAACTCCTGGGAGATCTCGCCGATGACCCGCAACTGCTCGGTGGTCAGCCGGCCGCCGTCGATGCGGACGCGGAGCATGAAGTACTCGGCGTCCAGCTCCTCCGGCTCCAGGACACCGGTCTTGGTGCCGTCGAGACCTTCCTTGCGCTGGGTGTAGAGGCCCCACCAGCGCATGCGTCCGCGCAGGTCGTTGGGGTCGATCGAGTCGAATCCGCGCTTGGAGTAGATCGTCTCAATACGTGTCCGCACATTGAGACCGTCGTCGTCCTTCTTGAACTGCTCATTGCCGTTCAGCGGGGTGAAGTGCCCCGCGGCCCACTGACCCTCGCCACGGTGGCGCCCGGCCTTGCGGCGGGCGGCGGCGGGAGTGGGGTTTTCCGGGGTGGCGGCCATGGCGATATGTCCTTCGGGACTGCGGGAGGGCGGCTCTGACCTGCACACTCGCGCTCGGTACGGAGGGTGGCGCGACGGTGCGCAGGGACAGGACTTCTGAAGAGATGTGCGGCGGTGCTGGTTCTCTCAGCGCGCCGAACACATGGCGCTGGACATGCGGCCTAGGTCGACGTGCCGCCGACTCACCAAGGCAATTCCAGTTCCAGACATGACGGAAGCGTGTCACGGGACTTTGGACCCAGTCCAGCTTCGTCCAGGATTTGGACATAGCTGTCTCGTTCCGCGAGATGCTGTGGTGTGGGTCACGCGAAAGGGGCCCCGTTCGGGGCCCCTGTGGCGGCTTCGCGGCCGAGGGTGTGCGAGCGCCCGAGACCGCTCAGGCGTACGCGCCCGGCCACGGCCCGGGATTCTCGGCCTCCTCGGCCTGCTCCACCTTGGTGTCGAAGAGGCGGAAGCCGCGGCGCTCGTAGTTGGCCATCGCGTGCTCGCCGTCGAGCGAGCAGGTGTGCAGCCACACCCGCTTCGTGGGCTCCCGGTCCGGCCAGCGCTCCGCCAGGTCCCAAGCCCGCTCCACCCCGTACGACAGGACGTGGCCGCCGATGCCGCGGCCCCGGAAGGCCGGGATCAGGCCGAAGTAGACGATCTCCACCACGCCGTCGGGCTGCGCCTCCAGCTCCACGTACCCGGCCGGCGTCCCCTTCTCGTACGCGACCCAGATCTCGGCGCCCGGCCGCTCCACGATCTCCCGCCACTGCGCGTAGGTCAGCGACAGCCGGTCGGTCCAGCGGATGTCGCCACCGACCGCGGTATAGAGGAAGCGGCTGAACTCCGCCGACGGCACCTCGGCCCGCATGATCCGCAGGTCCCGGCCCTCCGGCGCGGGCACCGGGCGCAGGTCGGACGGGGAGGTCTGTTCCAGGGACCAGGTGGTGAGAGTGATGCTCATGGGCTCATCGCATCATGCGGAGCGCCGGATTCCCACCGTGTTCGGTCCTGGCGGAATGCTGTCCGCATGGCGGACAGCCTGTCCGGTGTGCGAGTGCCGCCGCCCGGGCGGCCCGGGACGGGCTCAGCCCCCGCCGAGCCCGTCCCGGGCCGCCCGCACCGCGGGAGCCGTCGAGTGGGGGAGGAGGTCCGCCGGGCGGGGCGGGGTGAGGACCTCGACGTCCACCTCCTCGCTGAAGCGGTACGGGCGGTGGGCCAGGACCCCGGCCAGATTGCGCCGCACCCGCGACATCTCCGCCCGTACCGTCACCGTCCGGGTCCGGTCCCCGAACACGTCCTCGGCCAGCTCCGCCGCCGTCCGCCCCTCCGGATGCAGCGCGAGCAGATAGAGCAGCTCGGCGTGGCGCGGGCTGAGCTCCTGCGACCAACTGCCCGCCGCCCCCGACACCGCCACCGTCCCCCGGCGCGGCCGGCTCAGATCCAGCACCACCCGGCTCGCCGCCCCCGCGCCGGCGCCGCCCTGCCCGGTCCCCTCCTCGACCCGCAGCAGCCAGCCGCCCGGCAACGGCTCCACCGCGCACATCCCCAAAGACGGCAGCCACGTCCGCCCCGCCCGGAACGACTTCGGCAGCGCGAGCCGGTCCACCGGCGCCATCCCCGTGACCGCCGCCGTCCAGCCGTGCGTGTCCACCGCCACGGCCCGGCCGCCCACCCGGCACAGGATCGGCGCGGCCACCGACCGCAGCCGCTCGATCGACCGCAGATGCCGCTGCCGCATCTCCGCCTCCGCCAACTGCGCCACCGACGCCACCAGCGCCAGCGTCGCAGGATGGAAGCTGGACGCCGGACCGCTCACGTCCACGATGCCCAGCAGCCGCTGATCACGCGGGTCGTGGACCGGAGCCGCCGCACAGGTCCAGTTGTGCAGTTGGTGGACGTAGTGCTCGGCCGAGTGCACCTGCACGGCCCTGCCCATGGCGAGCGCCGTGCCCACCGCGTTCGTCCCCGTGTCGTGCTCGCTCCAGGCCGCGCCCTCCTCCAGACAGATCCCGTGCGCCTGGCGCAGCACCGACAGATTGCCCTCGCGCCACAGCACCCGGCCCTGCTCGTCCGTCACGACCATGATCTGCATGGAGGCGTCGGCGATCCCCGCGAGACCCGCGCTGAGCGTCCGCATCACCTCGCCGATCGCCGTCGTCCGGCGCCGCTCCTCCAGCTCGTCGCGCCGCAGCAGCACACTGCTCGTGCCCTGGTCCGGCTTCAGGCCCAGCCGGAACATCCGCCGCCAGGACGCGTCGATCACCGGGCGCGGCGCCACCGGCGGCGTCCGGCCGGCCAGGGTCGCCTCGCGGACCTTGTGCAGCAGCCGGGTCGCCTGGGCGGAATCCATGGCGGCCAGCCGGTTCAGGTCGAGCTGAGTGTTGTTCATCGGTCCCTCCCAGCCACCCGCGGTGCTGTATCGGTGCTGTATCGGTTCTGCACTGTGCGAGTCCCGGCGCCCATCGTGCCGCTCTCCGTGCCCCGCGCGGGGTGCTTCGGGTAATCCTGCAACCCTTTGCAACTCTGGCAAGCCCGGCCCCCGTACCCGAGGGTGGAGGGGAAGCGGAGGGTGGTGCCGTGTCGGCGCAGCACCACCCTCGGCTTTCCCGCGCGTGCCGACCCCCCAGTCCACCCCTGGCGCGCGCGGCACATCACCCCCGCGACGGTCCCCCCGAACGCGCGTTCAGTCCCCGGTCGCCGGCCGCGCCCGCGCCACCACCGCCCCCAGGTCCAGGGTGTGCGGCAGCGTCCCGAACGACGCCCCCCAGTCCCCGCCCAGCCGCGAGGCGCAGAACGCGTCCGCGACCTCCGGCGGCGCCCACCGCACCAGCAGCGCCCCCTGCAACACCCGCGCCATCCGCTCCACGAGCCGCCGCGCCCGCGCCTCGATCCCCTCCAGATCGGCCAGTTCGGCCAGCAGATCCCGGATCGCCCGGTCGAGCCGGTGATCCGCCCCGCGCGCCCGCCCCACCTCCTCCAGGAACGCGTTCAGCGCCACCGGCTCCCGCCGCAGCACCCGCAGCACGTCCAGCGCCTGCACATTCCCCGACCCCTCCCAGATCGAGTTCAGCGGCGACTCCCGCAGCAGCCGGGGCATCCCCGACTCCTCCACGTACCCGTTCCCACCGAGGCACTCGAGCGCCTCCACCACCACCGGAGTACACCGCTTCGTCACCCAGTACTTCGCCACCGGCACCGCCACCCGCAGCAGCGCCCGCTCGGCCTCCGCCTCCGGACCCCCGGCTCCGGCCGCGTCGTACGCCGCCGCGAGCCGCAGCCCGAGCACCGTCGCCGCCTCCGACTCGAGCGCCAGATCCGCCAGCACGTTCCGCATCAGCGGCTTGTCGACGAGCGGCCCGCCGAACGCCCGGCGATACGAGGCGTGGTGCACGGCCTGCGCCACCGCCTGCCGCATCAGACCTGCCGACCCCAGCACACAGTCGAGCCGGGTCGCCGCCACCATCCCCATGATGGTGCGCACCCCCCGCCCCTCCTCGCCGACCCGGCGCGCCCACGTCGTCCCGTCGAACTCCACCTCCGCGGAGGCGTTCGACCGGTTGCCCAGCTTGTCCTTGAGCCGCTGGATCGCGAACGGGTTCCGCGACCCGTCCGGCAGCACCCGCGGCACCAGGAAGCAGCTCAGCCCCGCCGGCGCCTGCGCGAGGACCAGGAAACCGTCCGACATCGGCGCCGAACAGAACCACTTGTGCCCGGTGAGCACGTACTCCCCGTCGGCCGCCAGCGGCTCCGCCCGGGTCGTGATCGCCCGTACGTCACTGCCGCCCTGTTTCTCCGTCATGCCCATCCCGAGCAGCACCCCCGCCTTCTCCAGCGGCGGCCGCAACCCCTGCTCGTACACCCGCGAGGCCAGCAGCGGCTCCCACGCCTCGGCGAGCTCCGGCTCGGCCCGCAGCGCCGGCACCGCCGCGTGCGTCATCGACAGCGGACACAGGTGCCCCGCCTCCACCTGCGTCGCCAGGACGAAACCCGCCGCCCGCCACACATGTCCACCCGGACGGCCCCACGCCCCGCCCGACAGACCCGCCGTCACGGCCCGGCCGAGCAGCCGGTGCCAGGACGGATGGAAGTCCACCTCGTCGATCCGGTTGCCGTACCGGTCGTGCGTCCGCAGCCGCGGCGGACACGCGTTCGCGAGCGTCCCCCACCCCTGCGCCTGGGCCGAGCCCGCCGACACCCCGAAGGACGTCAGGTGCTCGATCGCTTCCGCGTACACGTCCGGCGGCAGATGCCGCTCCACGGCCTCCGCGAGGGCCCGGTCGGACGCGTACATGTCGTATGCCACCAGGGGCGGAGCCTGGTTGGTCACGGTGTGGGTGCCGGCTGCCATGCCGATACGGTAAGGAGGTGCAGGCAGCAAACGAAACACCCGAACGACCCGAGCGGCGGCCCTGGAGCCGGCTCCACCGCGCCCGTGTCCTGTACCGCAACGTCTCCAAGCGCAAAATGGTCTGGCTGCTCCTCAAGGACACGGTCAACTCGTGCATCGAGTACCGCATCCTCGGCCTCGCCGCCGAAGCCGCCTTCTTCACCCTGCTGTCGCTGCCCCCGCTGCTGCTCGGCCTGATCGCCCTCCTCGGCTACGCCGACGAATGGACCAACACCGACACCGTCGCCAGCATCGAGGAGAACATCCTCCACGCCGCCCGCACGGTCCTGTCCGACCGGGGCGTCAACGAGATCGCCCGCCCCCTCCTGGAGGACGTCACCCACGGCAAACGCCCGGACCTCATCTCCCTCGGCTTCGCCATCGCCCTGTGGTCCGGATCCCGCGCCGTCAACGTCTTCATCGACACCATCACCGTCATGTACGGCCTCGACGGCCACCGCGGCATCGTCAAGACCCGGCTGCTCGCCTTCCTGCTCTACATCATCGCCCTGATCATCGGCGCCGTCGTCCTGCCGCTCGCCGTCGTCGGCCCCGACCGGGTCGTCGAGCTCGTCCCCTGGGGCACGGAGGTCGTCTCCGTCCTCTACTGGCCGGCCGTCATCCTGCTGTCCATCGCCTTCCTGACGACGCTGTACCACGTGTCCGTGCCGGTCCGCTCCCCCTGGATCGAGGACATCCCCGGCTCCCTCGTCGCCCTCGCGATGTGGGTCCTCGGCAGCTTCCTCCTGCGCATCTACCTGACCAGCCAGGTCGAGGGCCCCACCATCTACGGCTCCCTCGCCGCCCCCATCGCCGTCCTCCTCTGGATCGGCATCTCCGCCTTCGCCGTCCTCGTCGGCGCCGCCGTCAACGCGGCCATCGACCGCGTCTGGCCCTCCGTCGCCACCGCCGCCGCCCGCGAGGCCACCGAACGCGCCCGCGCCGTCCAGGCCGCCGAACTGATGGCCCGCCTGCGCGCCGAGGCGGACGAGGTGGACGAGGACGACCCGGACATGCCCTCCGAGTTCCCGGAACGCTGGTCGAGGTTCCTGCCCCCGGACGACGTGAAGTCCCGCCTCCACGCGGGGTGGGAGAAGGACTGAGCCGGGCGGGCACACCGCCCGGGTCAGCCGGGCGGCGCTGCCGCACGCTGGGCGGGAGCCCGGCCGCCCGGGTCAGACCGGCGGCCGTTCCACGACCACCACGTGCTGCCAGCCCTCCGCCGTCTCCACGACCGTGCCGAACCGCCGGCGCAGGCCACGCGGCAGACCCGCCCGCACGCGGTGCGACACCAGGACCGTCACGATCAGCAGCGCCGCCTCGGTCTCCGCGAGCGTGGGCTCGCGGCCGACCGCCGCGAGGGAGACACCGGCCGCCTCCGTGCCGTCGTGGACGACGACATCGACCCGTACCGGCGCGGCGGCGTCGGCCGGCAGCCCCGACGCGAGCGCCTCGGGGAACTCCCGCACCGCCCAGGCCACCAGCGCCGCCGCGTCGAGCCCCGGCGAGAGCGCCGCCCGGATCGAGCCGTCCGAGTGCGGCTGGACCCGGCCGAAGGACAGCACGCCCAGCCTGCCGCGGAGCAGCCCGTCCAATTCGGTGATCAGCGTGTTCGGAACGGCCGGGGTCCCCGCGCGCCGGCGGAGGAGCAGCACCCCCCGCGCCGAGGGCGACGGCGCGTCCAGCGCGGCCGCCTGCCCGGCGAGCTCCTCGCGGAAGGCGCGCAGCGTGTCCCGCTCCTGCGCCGCCCACGCCCCCGGCACCCCGTCGAGCGGCTCCCCGTACCACAGGACGAGAGCCGAGCCGAGCGCCTGCCGGGCCGCCGCCCGGTCGCCCCGCCCCAGCGCCTCGGCCGCCTGCTCGGCGAGGGCCTCCGCCCGGAGCAGATCCAGCGCCTCCGGACCCACCGCCAGCCGGAAGGCCCCGTCGAGGAGTTCCACCGGATGGCCGAGCCCGCGCAGCCGCAGGGCGCGGGCCCGCGGCTCCTCCGCCGGGGACCCGGCCGTCGCCGCCCGCAGCTCCGGCTCCCCGACCGGCTGTCCGCGCGCCATGAGCAGCCGGCACAGGAAGGCGTCGCGCCCGTACGAGACCGCCGTGGCGTCCTCGTCGCCGACCACCGCACGCGGCGGCCCGAGCAGCCCGTACACGACCCGGGCGGCGCGCGGGCCGGGCGGGTCCGGCGGATCCCCGGCCGGCGGGTCTCCCGGCGGGCCTTGGGAGGGCGGGCCCTGGGGAGGCCCTGGGTCGTTCCCGTCCGGCGGCCGGACCCCGGGCCCGCGCCCCGCCGTCCGTTCCGGCCCGCCCAGCAGCCGCACGCTCTCCTCGCTCACGAGCGCGAACGGCCGCCCGACCGCCCGTTCCCCGCCCTGCCCGGCCAGGCATTCCACCAGGGCCCGGAACTCGCCCGGCAGGGCGCCCGCCCGCGCCTCGATCTCGGCGCTCACCCGGGCCAGGAGCCGGGCCGTGGCGACGAGGGAGGTGCGGGGGAGCGCGGTGAGGAGGACCTCGCGGACGCCGGGACGGAAGTCGTACGCGCCGGGGGCCGCGTCCCCGGGGGCGACGAGCATGCCGCTGAGGACCACCTCGGCGAGGTGCCGCGGCTCGGGCCGCCGCTCGACGGCCGCCTGCACCAGTCGCATCACCGGAAGATGCGCCGGGCCGACCGCCAGATGCGCCGCCAGCCGGAACGCCTCGGGCGAGGCGAGCGCCCGGAAGCGCAGGACCAGCTCCTCCGGGTCGGCGTCCCGCGGGACGAGGGCGTCCTCCGGCGGCTCGGGGGCGGCCGGGGTCACGAAGGCCGCGGCACCCGGCACCTCCGCACCGGCCACGGAGGCGACCAGGGCGGCCCAGTGCCCCAGCCAGACGTCCGACGGTTCGAGCACGGGGACCGGCACGCCCGCCGGGAGCCGACCGGTGTCGTACGGGGTGAAGCCGAGGCCCGTGTTGGGCACCCCCGCGGCGGGGGCCGCGAACCGGCCCGGCACCGCGGGCGCCGCGGTGTGCCGCCACAGCCGTTCGGGCAGCGGCTGGAGCAGCGCGACCGGCATCTCGGCGGCCAGCCCGGCGAGCGCGGCCCGCCAGCGCAGCCCCGCAGGCCCGTCGCGCCACTGCGGCCCCATCGCGTCGCTGATCACGAGGACCGCGGTGCGGCCGCGCTCCCGGTGCCGCAGCGGCAGCCGGCCGTCCGCGCCGAGCGGCAGCACGTCGAGGGTCCGGAAGGCCCCGGTCTGGGCGAGCGCGGTGTGCAGCTCGCGGACCAGCGGCCGCCAGATCGCCATGGTCGGCCCGGAGTCGTACACGATCCGCAGGTGCAGCCAGCGTTCACGCCGGGGCCGCAGCACCGGAAGCCACAGCCGCCGGCCCGGCCCGAGGGCGGCGATCCGGTCGGCGGTCGCGGCCTCGTCCAGCTCCCAGCCGTCCGTGGCCGGCACCGTGCGCCGCAGCGGACGCAGCGCACGCTGGAGGGCGAGCGGCCCCGCCAGCATCGGCGGCGCCGGCGCCAGCAGCGCGGCGTGCGCGGGACGCTCCTCCGTCACGGGGCAGGACCCCGTCGCCGGGGCGTGCAGCGGCACCCGGGACCCGGCGGCGGGCGGTTCGGGCGCCGGTGCGCCGGACGGACCGGACGGGCCGGACGGGCCGGTCCGCGGCGGAACCGGTTTCGCCGGCTTGTCGGCGGCGGTGAACACGTTCTTCGGCGGAAAGCGAGGGACGTGATCCGATGTGAGGACAGCGGTGTGTCGGGCGGTGCTCCCGGCGGGATCCGTATGCCGGGCCAGCCACAGGAGTTCGGCGATCTCCCGCCCGGTCGGTGGATAGTCCCCGGCCTCGCCGAGCAGCCCCGCGAAGGCGCTCAGCGCACCCGTACGGTCGGCCCCGCCCCTGCCGTCGCCTTCGCCCCGCCCGCCCCTCCTGCCTCTCCCGTCCCTGCCGTACTCGCCGTGCTCGCCGCGCTCACCGTCAGAAGTCATCGGGGTCCCAGGATCCCGAGGCCCGGCCCAGATACGGCATCAACGCCTTCGCCAGCTCCTCCCGCGACGAGGCGTCGAGACCCGAGGTCCGCGTCAGATAGATGGCGTTCAGGAGCTGGTCGGTGGCCAGCTCGCCCGCGCCGCCCCGGCGCAGAAAGGTCTCCACGAGCGCGTGGTCCCGCTCGTCGAGCTCGCCGAGATGGGCCCGCACGATGTCCTCCAACTGCTCCCGCAGCGGCCGCCGCAGCTCCAGGCGCACGCACCGGCGCAGGAACGCGGGCGGGAACTCCCGCTCGCCGTTGCTGGTGAGCACCACGAACGGAAAGGCCCGGCAGCGCACTTCGCCGTGCCGCACCGGCACCCGCGCCTCCGAGTCCGCCACCATCACCTCGGCCACCGGATGCGAGCGCGCCGCCCGCACCAGCTCCGGGATCTCGTACTGCCCCTCCTCCAGGATGTGCAGCAGGTCGTTTGGCAGGTCCAGGTCGGACTTGTCGATCTCGTCGATGAGCAGCACGCGCGGCCGCTCGTACGGCAGCAGCGCTGTGCCCAGCGGGCCGAGCCGCAGATGGTCCTCGATCGCCGCCTCACCGGCGCGGGTCCCGGCGCCCGCCCCCGGTGCCGGGACGGTCCCGCCGGCCCGGCCCGCCGCGTACAGCCGCGACAGCGGGTCGTAGCGGTACAGCCCGTCGGTGAGCGTCGTACGGCTGGTGATGTTCCAGCGCAGCACCCGGCCGAGCCGCAACTCCCGGGCCACCGCGTACGGGAGGCTGGACTTGCCGCTGCCCGGCGGGCCCGTGACCAGCAGCGGCCGACGCAGGTACAGCGCCGCGTTCACCAACTGCACGGTCTCCTGCGTCGGCTGGTACGTGCGGGCCCGGTGGACCCGGCCCGGCGCCCCGCCGTCGGCCTCGTCCCGCGGCGCCGGCGGCAGGGCGGGGCCGCCGTCGAACCTCCGCCACGGCGGCGGCGCGGGCAGCGCGTCGACGCCGTCGTGCGGCGTGCTCGATCCGGTGTAGACCGGCCAGAGGGACATGGACACGTCTCCAGGGGGGTGAGGTCAGCCGACGGGGGAGCCGCGCAGCGGGCGGACGTCCGCGAAGCAGCGCGGATCCTCCCAGACGAGGGACACGCCGCTCGCCGCCCAGTGCGGCTCGGGACCCTCCGCGGTGAACGCCTTCCTGCGCAACTGGCGGATCACCTCCGGGAGTTCGTAGGGCGGCGCGGTGGCGATCCACTCCGCGATCCGAGCCAGGAACCCGGCGCCCCGGCAGTCGCCCGTGCACGGCCCGCCCGGCGGACAGCCGGTGCGCGGCCACAGCACGATCGGCGCGGGGGCGTCCAGGGCCGCGTCGTGCAGCTTCCGCGCGTGGGCGGCCGTCGGCGGCCGGGTGAACCCCACCGGGCCCCGCACGTCCTGGAGCAGCACGGCGATCTGCGCCGGGGCCCGCTCCGTCACACAGGGCATCCGGTACAGCGACGAGCGCTTCTGCCGTTCGAGCTCGCCCCACATCCGCCGGAGCTCGTACTGGTGACGCCCCTTGGCGCGCCGGTCGTGGTCGAGCACCACGACCGGCACCAGGCAGCCGAGCGGCTGCTCCCGCCGTCGGCGTCTCCACTGGTCGACGTTCTTGTTGAGCCAGCCCCGGGGCAGGGCGAACGCCACCAGGGGACGGCCGTCCACGATGTCGTGATACGCCTCGTCGATCCGGTCGCACACCCAGGCCCGTAACTCGGCCTTGGCCACCTGCTGTTCGCTCACCAGGATCCGCTCGCCGTGCCGGTGCACGGACACCTCGGCCAGCACCGTCTCGGGGTCGGCGCCGCTGCGCCGCACCTCGACGAGGATCGGCGACCAGGGCGGCGCGTCACGGTCCGGCGCGTCACGGTCTGTCGCATCAGGGTCCGGCGGGTTCCGTGACGGGGGCGAGTGGGGTGGGGCCGGGTGGTGCGGCCGGTCCGGAGGGGCCGACGGGTGCGGCGCGGCCGCGCCGGCGCCGGCGGTGGTGCATGGCGGCTCCGCGCCGGCCGGGGCGGTCGCGTGCCCGGGCCGGGAGAGGTGCCGGTGCGCCCGCGCGCGGTGTTCGCGCGCCCAGGCGCGGAACGCGCGCCGCAGTTCCTCGTCGGCCACCTGGTCGGCGAGCCGTACGGCGAGCTCGGCGAGCGGGACACGGTCGTCGGCCGGGCGGCTCTCGGTGATCAGATACCAGACGCACGGCCACAGCCCGGCGTGCGCCGCCGGCGGCGGGAGCGGGGCGAGGGGGCCGACCGCCGCGCGCAGCAGTCGTTCCAGCGGCAGCCGCGTCGCCCCCGCCGGCCCGGCCCGCTCGGTCCCCCCGGCCCGTTCGATCCGCTCGGTCCGCTCGGCCCGCTCCACGAGCTCCCGTAACCAGCGCTTCTCCTCGGCCGAGCAACCCGGCGTGTCCACGAGCTCGGCGAGGGCGGGCACATGGCGGGCCAGCACCCGGGCGGGAATGATCCGGGCGTTGGGGGCGGTGGGGTCGTACGCGGCGATCATGCCGACGACCGTCCCGTCGTCGGCCCGCACCGCCGCGGCCCCGCTGAAGCCGTGCGAGGGCCTCTGACCGTGCCCGGCCAGGCACTCGACCTGGCTCCACTCGTCCTGGATCAACTGCCCGGGCAGGGTCATCCGCAGCTCGGCCTGGGCGCCCTCCGTCTCGTACCCCTCGGGGAAGCCGTAGGCGACCAGGCGGGGCGGTTCGCAGACCTCCCGCAGGCCCTCGGGCCGCGCGAAGCGGGCCGGTGCCACGTCGACCGGCCGCTCCAGGGCGAGTACGGCCACGTCGCCCGGGTCGGTGGGCGAGCCGCCCCACGGCCCGCGCACCGCGACCCGCGCCGGGAGCTCGCCGAGCCCCTGCGCGCCGGGGAACCGGACGGAGACGCGGTCGAGGTCCGCGACCACATGGGCGCAGGTCAGCAGCGTTCCGGGAGCGACGAGGAAGGCGGAGCCCAGGACCTCGCCCGCGTGATCGACCCGCGCGTGCCAGGCCGAGGACGGCATCACCGGGCGCCCGGCGAGGCGCCGTCACCCGCCCCGGGAGCGGGAGTCCGTTCGTCGTGCGGCGACTCCGCATGCGGCGACTGCTCGTGCGGCGATTCCTCGTGCGGCGATTCCTCGTGCCGCGGGGACTGTCCGTCGGGGCGGGGGTCGTCGGGGCGGGGGCCGTCGGGGTGGGGGTCGGCCGCGCGGGGGCCGTCGGGGTCCTGTCCCTGCGGGGTCTCGTCCGCCGGGGGCTGCCCGGCCGGAACCGTGACCGTCGCCTCGGTGCCGCGGCCGTCCGGGGACCACGAGAGCCGCACCACCAGATGGCCCTCGACCGCCGTCTTGGCGATGACCGCGCCCGCCTCCGCCGTCAGCTTCACACCGAACTCCAGCTCCACCCCGTCCGGTCGGAGCGAACCCCCGCGGAAGACCGCGAGCGCCGACTCCGCCGCCGTACGGATTCCCGCAAGGGCCTCCTCCAGCGTCTGCCCCGCCCGGACCAGGGAGTTCCCGCCGCGCGACACCGGGCGGGCGCCCGGCTGAGGGCCGTCCGCCTCCACCAGGACCGCGTCGCTGCCCGTACCGAACTCCATCAGTGTTCCCACCACGACCCCCGTGCCCCGATCAGTCGGCTCGCGCGCCATTCTGTCCGACCGTCCGGCCCGCTGTCAGCGGATCGGCCTACCCTGGAGGGGTGTACGCGGAACGTCCCTCCCGGCTCGACGGCGCGATCGTCTGGACCCGGGCCACCGGCCCGGCCGACCCGGCCGATCCGGGGACGCGCCCGGTCCTGCCGGACGGCTGCATGGACCTGATCTGGGCCGACGGCACGCTGATGGTGGCCGGCCCCGATACCCGGGCGTACGTGCCCGAGAGCCCCGCCGTCGCCTACGCCGGAGTGCGGTTCGCGCCCGGCGACGCGCCCGCCGTCCTCGGTACCGAGGCGAGCGCCCTGCGCGACCGGCGGGTCGCCCTCGCCGACCTGTGGGGCGACCGCACCGCCCGCCGGCTCGCCGACCGGGTCACGGCGGCGGCCGACCGCGCCGCGGCCCTGGAGGAGCTGGTGCTGCGCCGGGCGGCCGACGCGCCCGCGCCCGACCCGCTGCTCCGGGCCGTGGTCGCCCTGCTCCGGGCGGGGCAGCCCGTCGGGGCGGCGGCGGACGCGGTGGGCCTCGGCGTCCGCCGGCTGCACCGGTGCTCGCTCGCCGCCTTCGGCTACGGCCCCAAGACCCTGGCCCGCATCCTGCGCCTCCAGCGCGCCCTCGCCCTGGTGCGCGCCGGCGTCCCGTACGCGGAGGCGGCCCACCGCGCGGGCTGCGTCGACCAGGCCCATCTCGCCCGCGAGATGCGCGCCCTGTCGGGCACGACCCTGTCCCGCTACACGGCGTCGCTGGCGGCCTCGGGGTCCGTGTCGGCGCCTCCGTCCGCGTCCGCGTCGGCGTCGGCGTCGGCGTACAGGGAGACCGCGGACCCGTCCGGGTCGAGCACGACCGCGTAGCGCTGCCCCCAGACGGCGTCCCACGGCTCCAGGTGGCCGCGATGACCGGCGGCCGTGAGCGTCTCGTACAGCGCGTCGACCTCGTCGGGCCGCCCGAGTCGGAACGCGAGCGCCACCCGCTCGCCCCCGCCGGCCGGCCGCGTCCACGCGGGATCGAAGGACCGCACGACGTCCTCGGTGTCCCACAACACCCGCATCCCGCCCGGCAGTGTCACCTCCACATGCGGCTGACTCCCGGCCCCGTCCGGGACGTCGAGCCCGAGCAGCCGGTAGAAGGCGAGGGACGCCGCCATGTCGGCCGTGACCAGGCCGATGACGTCGAGACGAGGGACGGGGGCGGTGACAGGTCGCTGCGTGTTCATGCCGGCACGGTAGGAAGGCCGGGGGAGCGGCGTCTTGTACGGATCGGACACGGGGCCCCGGTCGGGCCGGGGCCGGGTCGGGGGCGAGGCTCCGGGCCGGGTCGGGGGGCGAGGCTCCGGGCCGGGCTGGGGTCCGGTGCTCCGGTGCTCCGGTGCTCCGGGCCGGGGGTGTCGGGGCGTCAGCGCGGGGCCGAGGGCGGTCCGAAGCGGTGGCGGTATTCCGAGGGGGTGATGCCGATCTCACGGCGCATCAGCATCCGCAGATGCGCCGCCGTGCCGAGCCCGCTGCGCCGGGCGACCACCTCGAAGCGGGACTCGCCGCGCTCGATCAGCCGGCAGGCGAGGGTCAGCCGCTCGCCCGTGAGCCAGGCGAGCGGTGTCGTGCCCAGTTGGGCCCGGAAGCGGCGGTGCAGCGTCGCCGGGCTCACCGCCGCGCGGGCCGCGAGGTCGGCGACCGCGAGGGGAGTGTCCAGGCGTTCCTGCGCCCAGGCCAGGACCGGCGCCAGCGACTCGTCCTTGAGCGCCGGCATGGGGTGTTCCACGAACTGCCGCTGCCCGCCGTCCCGGTGCGCGGCGAAGACCAGGCGCCGGCTCACGGAGTTGGCGACCTCGGCGCCGTGGTCCCGGCGGACCACGTGCAGGCCCAGGTCGAGCGCGGCGGCGCTGCCCGCGGCGGTCAGGATGTCGCCGTCGTCCACGAACAGCACGTCGGGTTCGAGGAGCACCGAGGGGAACCGGGCGCGGAAGTCGTCCGCCCACTGCCAGTGGGCGGTGGCCCGGCGCCCGTCGAGCACCCCGGCCTCGGCCAGGGTGAACGCGCCGCTGCAGAAGCCGACCAGCCGCGCGCCCCGCGCGTGCGCCCGCCGGACCGCGTCGAGCACGGCGGGGCGGCGCGGCACCTCGACGTCGGGGCGGTTGGGCACGATGAGGGTGTCCGCCGTGTCGGCGGCGTCGAGGCCGGCGACACCGGTGAGGGTGAAGAATCCGTCGCGCATCAGCGTGCGGGGCTCGGCCGAGCACAAGGTGAAGTCGTACAGGTCGCGCCCCAGTTCGGGCCGGCGCAGGCCGAACACCTCGGTCGCGCAGCCCAGCTCGAAGGGGTTCGAGTTCTCGTCCACGATCACGACGACCCGGTGGAGCGGCCGCTGCGGGGCCGCGGTCCGACCGTGCGAGGATTCTTGCGCCATGCGCGATTTCTAGCACTCACGGGGTACGGGCGGGAACGCCGAGGCTTGCACCATGACCAACGACCCCATCGCCCTGGCCGCCGCCCTCGCCTCCTTCGACGCCGTGTGGAGTCCCCGGATCGTCACCCGCGTCAACGACTACGACGTCCGCGTCGCCAAGGTCGAGGGCGACCACGTGTGGCACGCCCACGACGACACCGACGAGTTCTTCCTCGTGCTCGACGGCGAACTGCGGATCTCCCTCCGGGAGCCGGCCGGAGAACGGACCGTCGTCCTGCCGCGCGGGTCCGTTTTCACCGTGCCCCGGGGCACGGAGCACCGGCCCTCGGCGCCCGCCGGCGCCGCGATCCTGCTGTTCGAGCCGACCGGGACGCTCTCGGTGGGCGACCGCCACGAGGAAGTGCCGGACCACGTGGACGCGACGACGGGCCACGCCCTGACCGGCTGACACCGGGCACGGCGAGGCACGGAGAAAAATGCGTGGCGCTTCGGGACCGGCGCCCGCTACGGTCTCCTGGACCGCGAAGATCGACGGCGAAGACCGACGATCGTGGTCCAGGAGACCCTGCCGTTCCTTTCGACCAGGAGGTGTGACCGATGGCTGTCGTCACGACGGGCGTTGCCCGCATCCAGATGCTCGTCCACTCCACCTCCGTGGCCACCGGCTGACCTCTTCCACCTGCTGCCGCGCGCAGCGCCGGGGCCACCCTGTGAAGGGTTCCCCTTGTCTTTCTCCACCACCACCACCACCACCTCTTCCACTTCCTCTCTGGACGCCTACGGCTGGGACGACGCCTGGGCGGCCGAGTTCGCCCCGTACGCGGCGCAGGGCCTGCTGCCCGGCCGGGTCGTCCGGGTCGATCGGGGCCAGTGCGACCTGGTGACCCCCGAGGGGCTCGTGCGCGCCGACACCGCGTTCGTCACCCCGCACGACCCGCTGCGGGTCATCTGCACGGGCGACTGGGCGGCCGTCGACCCGGTTGGCGTCGGCGACCCCCGTTACGTACGGGCGTATCTGCCGCGCCGTACCGCCTTCGCCCGCTCCACCTCGTCCAAGCGGTCCGAGGGGCAGATCCTGGCGGCCAACGTCGACCACGCGATCATCACCGTGTCGCTCGCCGTGGAACTCGACCTCGGCCGCATCGAACGCTTCCTGGCGCTCGCCTGGGAGTCCGGTGCGCAGCCGCTCGTCGTCCTCAGCAAGGCCGACCTGGTGCCGGACCCGGTCGGGCTGTCGTACCTCGTCGAGGACGTCGAGACCGTCGCGCCCGGCGTCCAGGTCCTGCCGGTGAGCTCCCACACGGGGGAGGGACTCGACGTGTTCCGGGCGGTCGCCGGCGGCGGGACGAGCGTGCTGCTCGGCGTCTCCGGCGCCGGCAAGTCCACCCTCGCGAACACGCTGCTCGGCGTGGACGTCATGGACGTGCGGGCGGCCCGCGACGTGGACGGCAAGGGCCGGCACACCACGACCACCCGCAACCTGCTCGCCCTCCCGGGCGGCGGCGTCCTCATCGACACCCCCGGCCTGCGGGGCGTCGGCCTGTGGGACGCGGAGGCGGGCGTCGGCCAGGTCTTCGCCGAGATCGAGGACCTGGCGGCCCAGTGCCGCTTCCACGACTGCGCCCACGAGTCCGAACCGGGCTGCGCCGTCCTGGCCGCCATCACCGACGGCACCCTCCCCGAACGCCGCCTCGACAGCTACCGCAAGCTCCTCCGCGAGAACCAGCGCCTCGTCGCCAAGACGGACGCCCGCGTCCGCGCCGAAATCCTCAAGGACTGGAAGCGCAAGGGCGCGGAGGGCCGAGCGGCACTGGCGGCGAAGCGGGGCCGCGCGCGCTAGCCGGGCTGGGCACCAATGCCGGGTGCCTCCCGGGCCGCTGCGGCCCCGCCCCGCCGGGCCGGACCCGGGCGCCCGGCCACGGGGGCGCGCCTCCGGGGGCCCCACCCGACGCGCCCCCTGCCCACTCCCACCGCCCCCGTGTCCGAAAACCGCCAGCCACTGCCGTCCCCCGCCCGCACACTGGAGGGCATGACGGTGGAGTCGGCGGTGGAGGCGATCACCCGTGCGGGTGGGGACGAGGAGACCCGGTATCGGGCGGTGAGCAGCAGGGATGCGCGCTTTGACGGGGTGTTCTTCTTCGGGGTGGTGACGACCGGGATCTACTGCCGGCCCAGTTGCCCGGCCGTCACGCCCAAGCGGCGGAACGTCCGCTTCTTCGCGACCGCCGCGGCCGCGCAGGCGGGCGGGTTCCGGGCGTGCCGGCGGTGTCGGCCGGACGCCGTGCCCGGGTCCGCGGAGTGGAATGTGCGGGCCGATGTCGTGGGGCGGGCGATGCGCATGATCGGGGACGGCGTCGTCGACCGGGAGGGCGTGCCCGGCCTCGCCGGACGGCTCGGCTACAGCGCCCGGCAGGTGCAGCGCCAGCTCACGGCGGAGCTCGGGGCCGGGCCGGTCGCGCTGGCCCGCGCCCAGCGGGCGCACACCGCGCGCCTGCTGCTGCAGACGACCCCGCTCCCGGTCACCGACATCGCCTTCGCGTCCGGCTTCGCGAGCGTCCGGCAGTTCAACGACACCATCCGCGCCGTCTACGCCCGCACCCCCACCGAACTCCGCGCCGAGTCCGGCACCGGCACCGCCGCAGGCCCCCGCACCGCGCTCGCGGCCGGCGTGCCGTTGCGGCTCGCGCACCGGGGGCCGTACGCGGCGGGCGAGGTCTTCGACCTGCTGGCCGCCGAGGCGGTGCCGGGTGTCGAGGAGGTCGTCGGCCCGCCCGGCGCCCGCACCTACCGGCGGACGCTCCGGCTGCCGTACGGCACCGGGATCGTCTCCGTCGACGAGCGTGCGCCGGGCGCCTGGCTCGAGGCCCGGATCCACCTCACCGAGCTGCGCGATCTCACCACCGCCGTGCAGCGGCTGCGCCGGCTGCTCGACCTGGACGCGGACCCCTACGCCGTCGCCGAGCGCCTCGGCGCCGATCCGGCCCTCGCCGCCGAGGTCGCCGCCCGCCCCGGCGTACGGTCACCGGGCACGGCGGAGCCGGAGGAGTTCGCGATCCGGACGGTCGTCGGCCCCGACGAGGCCGCCCGGCTCGTGGAGCGGCTCGGCACGCCCGTGGACACCCCCTGCGGCAGGCTCACGCATCTGTTCCCCGAGCCGACCGCCCTGACCGGCCACCCGGCGGCGGGCCCGCTCGCCGCCGCGCTCGCCGACGGGACGGTCCGCCTGGACCCGGGCGCGGACCGGGACGCCTCCGCCGCCGCCCTGGCCGCGATCCCCGGGGTGAGCCCGCGCGCCGCCGCCCGTATCCGCATGCGGGCCCTCGCCGACCCGGACGTGGCCCCGGAGGGCCTCCCGGACGCCCACCCCGAGTGGCGCCCCTGGCGCTCCTACGCCGCCCGCTACCTCCGTACGGTCTGACCCCCGTACGGCCTGACCCCCATCACGCCCTGATCAGGCCCCGATCACCGCCCCCACCCACGCCCCCACGATCAGCAGGCACGCGAACAGCTCCACCAGGACGCTCGTCCCCGCCGCCCGCATCACCGTGCGGGTGGCCGCGCGGGCCTGGCCGTGGCCGCCGAGGCGCAGGCGCTCGGAGAGGTAGATGCCGCCGACGAACCCGGGAATCGCGCCGAGCACCGGGACCAGGACGAAGCCCAGGAACGCGCCCGCTCCCGCGTACGCCACCATCCGCCGGGTGATGCCCACGCCCCGGAACCGGCGGGGCGGAAGCTGCCATACGACCACCTGGGTGAGGAGCAGCAGGCCGGTGGAGGAGACGAGGAGGATCCAGGCGAGGCCCGTCTGCTCGTGCAGCGACCACCACAGCATCGCCGCCCACACCAGCCACGTCCCCGGCACGCCGGGCGTCAGCACCCCGACCAGGCCGAGCAGCATCACCATCGCGATCAGCAGGAGCTGCCACACACCCATCTGCCAAGGGTGCAGCAAACCCGGTGTTCCCGCAGGTCAAGCCCGACCGACCGGGGCGGTCAGGCCGCCACCGGCAGGGCCGCCGCCACCAGGTTCCGGGCCTTGCGGTCGATCAGCGGGAAGATGATCTTCAGTGAGGTCTCGCTGTACGGGGACGACAGCACGAACGAGGAGTTCAGGAACCGTTCCTTGATCTCGGAGCGGAACAGACCCTCCCGCCGGATCGTCATCGTGTGCTCGACCGGCTTCGCGAACATCGGGTCCGCCCGGAAGATGAGGATCCGCCGGTCGGTCATCGCCAGGTACATCGGCGTCGGCACCGGGACCACCGCCATGCCCCCGCCGCTCGCGATCGCCGACGCGATGCCGAACGCGGCCGTCCGCCGCACCGAGACCGAGCTCAGATTCACGAGGGACGTCACCTCCACCCGCTCCCCGGGCTCCAGCATCGGGGTGACGGTGGCCAGCAGGGCGCGGCGGCGCCTTCCGTTCATGGGTGGTGCTCCTGAGTGTCGTGACGTGCCGGTGAGTGACGTGAGGTTCCGGTCGCGGCGGGACAGGGACGCGTTCCGCCGCGACCGGAGGAAAACCGGCCGCTCACCCTGCCACACGCCCTCACCTCACCGACGAGCCACCCACCCCTTCTCGTACGCGTGCCAGCCGAGCTGCAGCCGCGTCGTCACCCCCGTCAGCTCCATCAGGCCCTTCACCCGCCGCTGCACCGTCCGCAGCCCCAGGTCCAGTTGCTTCGCCACGCTCGCGTCCGTCATCCCCGCGAGCAGCAGGCTGAGGATCTCCAGGTCCGTCGGATCAGGCCCCGCGACCTCGTCCTCCGTCACCTGTGCGCCCGCGCCGAGCCGTAGCGGCAGGGCGTCCCGCCAGACCGACTCGAACAGGCCCATCAGCGACTCCAGCAGACCACTGGCGTGCACCACGAGCGCCGCCGGTTCCGCGCCCCGCCCGGTGAGCGGCACCATCGCCAGCGTCCGGTCCGCCACCACCAGCTTGGTCGGCACCCGGTCCACGATCCGGATCTGCTCCTGCCGGCCGAGCGCCGCCGACAGCTCCAGCAGACCCGACGGCAGGCTCAGCACCTCCCGCTCGATCACCACCCGATAGCGCACGCCCCGCTCGGCGGCCATCACCTCGGCGTCGTTCTCCAGACCGGTCACCGCGATCGGCTTGCCCGTCACCAGCGCGCAGACCTCCTCCGTCGCCCCCAGTTGGAGCTGGAAGAAACGATGCGCCACGGCGCTCGCGCCGGTCACCACCTCCACCAGGTCGTGCACGGCCGGCTCGGTCGCCTCGGCCCGGTACTCCTGCGCGAGGAGCGCCGCCGTCAGCTCCGCCTGCTCCAGCTCGTGCCGCTGCTGGGTGAGCAGCGCGCCGAGCGCCACCCCCGGCGGCGCCGCCACCCAGCGCCCGGTGCGCGCCGAGGACTGCGCCGCAAGGCCCTGCGCCTCCAGGCGGCGCAGCGCCCGCTCGGTGTCGGCCACCGGCAGGGACAGCCGGTGGGCCAGATCCGAGACCTCGGCCGCGCCCATCGCGACCAGCGCACGGTAGGCGGACTCCTGTCGTTCGTCGAGCCCTATCGCTCCCAGCATCGCTGACCCCACCCCTCGCGCGGACGTCCCCGGACGACCCGGACATTCCCGGGACGGCCGGCGGACGCGTTCGTTCCGTCGGTGCGTTGGCGGGAATCGGCCACGGCGCATTCCCGCCGCGCCCATCCTGCCTGCACCACCCTCACCTCTGCCAATGTGGCGCCACCGCAGCACCGACAGCCTCCGGACATGGGCGCCTTGTGCCGCCATGCCCGGAAACAGAGGGGGAGAGCGATGCGTCCGATTTCGCGTACGGCTCTGGGGGCGGCGACCGCCGCCGTCCTGGCCGTCACCGCGGTCGCGGCGTCCGCGGCGGCAGCGCCGCAGGACGACCCGACGACCGGCAAGCGACCGCTGACCGGCAGCCAGGCCACCGGCACCGCCGGCCAGCGCCCGGTCACGGTCACCCTCGTCACCGGCGACCGGGTCGTCGTCACGCACGACGCCGAGGGCAACCCGGCCGCCGCCGCGCTGCCCCGCGAGGACGGCACCGTGCCCTTCGTGCAGACCCGCCGCTCCGGCCCGGACCTCTACGTGTACCCGGAGGGCGCCACCGCCGCCCTCGCCGCCGACCGCGTCGACGAAGAACTCTTCAACGTCACCGGCCTCATCCGCCAGGGCTACGACGACACCGCCACCGGCACCCTGCCGCTGATCGCCGTCTACGGCACCGACCTCGCCCGCTCCGCGCCCGCCCCCGCCGCCCCGCGCGGCGCGAAGCGCGGCACGGTCCTCGCCACCGTCGACGGCGTCGCCCTCGCCACCGACAAGAAGCAGGCCGCCGCCTTCTGGAAGGACGTCGAGACCCCCGCCGCCCGCAGCGCCTCCGGGCTGAGGAAACTGTGGCTCGACCGCAAGGTCCAGGCCACCCTGGAGCGCTCCACCGCGCAGGTGCGCGCCCCCGAGGCATGGGCCGCCGGCTACGACGGCACCGGCACCAAGGTCGCCGTCCTCGACACCGGCGCCGACGCCGGACACCCCGACCTCCAGGGCCGCATCGTCGCCGCGCGGAACTTCACCGACTCCGACACCGCCGACGACCGCCAGGGCCACGGCACCCACACCCTCTCCACCGTCGGCGGCTCCGGCGCCGCGAGCGGCGGCGCGAAGAAGGGCGTCGCGCCCGGCGCCGCCCTCCTCAACGGCAAGGTCCTGAACGACTCCGGCTCCGGCGCCACCTCATGGATCATCGCCGGCATGGAATGGGCCGTCGCCCAGGGCGCCGACGTCGTCTCCATGAGCCTCGGCAACCCCTCCGAGACCGACTGCGACGACCCGATGAGCGCCGCCGCCGAACAACTCGCCCAAAGCGACGGCACGTTGTTCGTCGTCGCCGCCGGAAACTCCGGCCCCTCCCTCAACTCCGTCTCCTCGCCCGGCTGCGCCCCGAGCGTCCTGACCGTCGGCGCCACCGACCGCGACGACTCCACCGCGTACTTCTCCAGCCGCAGCCCCGTCGCCAACGCGGCCCACACCCTCAAGCCGGAGATCGCCGCCCCCGGCGTCGCCATCTCCGCCGCCGCGGCCGGCGGCCGCGGCCTCTACGCCTACCAGGCCATGTCCGGCACCTCGATGGCCACCCCGCACGTCGCCGGCGCCGCCGCCGTCCTCAAGCAGCGCCACCCCGACTGGACCGCCCGGCAGCTCAAGGCCGCGCTCGTCTCCTCCGCCGACAGCCGCGTCCCCGGCGACGTCCGCGAGGTCGGCGGCGGCCGTCTCGACGTCAAGGCCGCCGTTGACCAGACCGTCCTCGGCGCCCCCGCCGTCCAGGGTGGCACCTTCCCCTGGCCCCGGCACCACACCGACCGGACCACGGTCGCCGTGCCGTACACCAACACCTCCGACCGGCCCGTCACCCTGACCCTCGCCGTCGAGAAGGTCACCGGCAACGACGGCTCCGCCGTCCGTACCCCCGTCGCCCGCCTCGGACAGCGCACCGTCACCGTCCCCGCCGGCGGCACCGCCGAGGTCCCGCTCGCGCTCGACCCGACCGCCCACCTGGAGCGCGCCCAGTACGGCGACATCACCGGCCGCGTCGTCGCCACCGGCCCCGGCGGCCTCCGCGTCTCCACCCCGTTCGCGCTCTACGTCGAGCCCGAGACGGTCACCCTCCGGGTCAAGCTGATCGACCGTCAGGGCAGGCCCGCGGACGGCGCCTCGTCCCTGGACGTCATCGGCACCGACACCGCGACCGGCGAACGCCGCTTCAACGAGGGCTCCACCGACCAGACCTACCGGCTGCGCCCCGGACGCTACTTCCTCTCCTCCTTCGTCACCACCCCCGACCCGGGCGCCGACGCCGACACCACCCTGTACGACTCGCTCACCTACCTGGGCCGGCCGCAGCTCGAGCTGAGGAAGGACACGGTCGTCGTCCTCGACGCCCGCAAGGCCCACGCCCTGTCCGTCCGCACCGACAAGACCGGCGAAGTCCGCGCCGCCACCCTGGCGTTCGCCCGCTCCTGGGACGACACCTGGCTGCACGCGGGCACCGCGGCCGGCACCCGCACCCTCCGCGGCCACTACGCCTCCGTCGAAGGCACCGCCCGCGACGGCGACTTCGAGTTCGGCAGCTACTGGCGCACCGCCGCCCCGCTGATCTCCGAGCTGAGGACGGCCGACGGCCTCGCCCTCCACCCGGTCACCGGATCCACCGGCTCCGACAACCTCGACGGCACCGGCACGGCCGGACTCGTCGACGCGGGCACGGGCACGCCCGCCGAACTGACCGCCGCCGAGGTCAAGGGCAGGATCGCCCTCGTCCGCTTCCCGGACGACGCCACCTTCTCGGCCACGATCGCCCGCGACGCCAAGGCCGCCGGAGCGATCGCCGTCCTCGGCCACCGCGCCGCCCCCGGCCGCTGGTACCCGTCCGCCGGCTTCGGCAGCGCCGCCCTGCCCGTCCTCGCCGTCGAGTCCGCCGAGGCCACGGCCCTCCTGAAGAAGCTCTCCGCCGGCGAGGTCACCCTCTCCTGGAAGGCCACCGCGAAGAGCCCCTACGTCTACGAGCTGGCGTTCCCCGAGTCCGGCGCCATCCGCGACGACCGGACCTACCGCGTCCGGGACACCGCCCTCGGCCGCACCCAGTCCACGTACACCGCGATGGGCGTCGCCAACGACTTCCTCGACTTCGCCTCGGCACGGCGCCCGAGCGGCGCGGCGGTCTCCTTCGCCGGTCTCGAGACGGCCCCCGCGCCCGGCACCCGCACCGAGTACCGCACGGCCGGGGACACCGTCTGGGCCACGATGCTCTGCTCCAGCTTCCCCTTCGGCGAGTTCATGATCGGCACGCCGCGCGCGTACCGGGCCGGGGAGCAGCGCACCGAGCGCTGGTACGACGGCGTGATCGCCCCCACCGCCCCCCGCGACGCCGCCGGCAGGCCGGTGCTCGTCTCCGAGCGCCAGGGCAACCTGATCGGCTTCGCCGACGCCCTGTGGGGCGACGGCACCCACCACGGCGAGGCCGGCTCCTTCGGCGACGTCGGCAACCTGCGGCTGCGCAAGGACGGCGAGCTGATCGGCCAGACCGCATGGCCGTCCGGAGTTTTCGAAGTCCCGTCCGAAAGCGCCGTATACACACTCGAACAGAACGTGGCGAAGTTCTCCAGCAAGGTCTGGTACCGCTCGGTCTCCGTCAACTCCGTCTGGAAATTCACCTCGAAGGAGGACCGGAACGTCTACTCTCAAGGCATCCCGATTCTCTTCCCCCGGTACGACCTTCCGGAGGACGGACTCAAGACCCTCGCCGCGACCGACGGCCAGCGGATCGGCCTCTCCGTGACGGGCCACGCGGGCTACACCCCGGCCCCCCTCACCTCGGCCAGGCTCTCCTACTCCTATGACGGGGGCGAGACCTGGACCGAAGCGCCGGTCACCCACCAGGGCGACACCTGGAGCGCCACCGTGGACCACACGGGCGCCTCCGGCAGGCAGGTCACCCTGAAGACCGAACTGACGGACGCCCACGGCAACTCCGTCACCCAGACCGTGGTCCGCGCCTACGACGTGCGCTGATCACGCCGGTCCGCCGGACGGCCTTCCCGTGGGGGGTGGGGCCGCCCGGCGGACCACCCTTTTCCGCGACACATTTCCGGATGTCCCGTTTTCGGGCGGCCTGCGCGGTGGACAATAAGGGCATGACTCAGCAGGGGGACACCAACTGGTGGGACAAGCTGTACGACGAGGCGGCGACCGACACCGCGCCCGCCCCGACGTCCGACAGCCTCGACGAACGCTACGACTCCGCCGCCCGCACCACCACGGCCGACCCGCCCCCCGAGTCCCGCACCCCGGCCGATCCGCCCGCCGAGCCCCAGGCCCCGGACGCCCCGCCCGCCGAGGCCCCCGCCGTCCAGGTCCCCGCGCCCCGGCCCCGTACCGGACACATCGGCGGCCGGCCGCCCACCTACGAGGCCGAACCCACCGCCCTGCCCGCCGCCCGCCCCGGCGAGCTCGCCACACTCGTCGCCGACACCGTCCTCGACGGCGCCCGCTACGGCGCCTACACCCTGCGCGCCGCCTCCGTCCGCGGCGACTCCGCCCGCTTCCGCGGCGAACCCCGCCGCGACGCCCTGCTCACCGCCCGCTTCGGCCAGGACGAGACCGCGCTCGTCCTCGTCGCCGTCGCCGCCGGACGGCGCGCCGCCGCCCACGCCCACCTCGCCGCCGCCGACGTCTGCCACTGGATCGGCGAGTCCGTCGGCCGCAGCCACGCCCGGCTCGCCGACGACATCCGCTCCGGCCGCCGCGGCGACCTCAAGTCCGGCCTCCAGCGGCTCACCGACCGCACCTACGGCAAACTCCGCGCCCGCGCCGCCGAACGCGGCCTCGACCCCGACGAGTACACCGCCGGCCTGCGCTGCCTGCTGCTCACCGCCGACCCCGCGTGCCGCACCCGCGTCTTCTTCGGCGTCGGCCCCGGCGGACTCTTCCGCCTCCGCGACGGCGCCTGGCAGGACATCGAACCCCTGCTCCCCGAGCCCGCCGCCACCGTCGGCGCACCCGTCGTCGGCTTCGGCTCCCCGCCGCCCCCGCCGACCCCGGCACCCGCCACGACGCCCGCCCCGCCCGCCCAGGCACCCGAGGCCACCGAGGACGGCGACCGCCTCACCCTGCGCCTCGGCGGCCCCGACGTCCCCGGCCGCCCCCTCGTTGAGGAACCGCCCGCCGCCCCCGGCCCGGCGGACACCCCGCCCGCCGAACCGTTCCGCTTCCGCGCCTCCGTCGCCCGCCCCGGCGACACCCTGCTGCTCGCCTCCCACGGCCTCGCCGAGCCCCTGCGCGGCGAACCCGCCCTCGCCCACGAGCTCGCCACCCGCTGGGCCGGCGCCGAGCCGCCCGGACTCGCCGCCTTCCTCGCCGACACCCAGCTCCGGGTGACCGGTTACGCCGACGACCGTACGGCGGTCGCCGTCTGGGAGGCGTAACCTTCCCGGCCATGGGTTGATGGACCCATGGCCAAACAGAATGTCGCAGAACAGTTCGTCGACATCCTCGTCCGCGCGGGCGTCCAACGCCTCTACGGAGTGGTCGGCGACAGCCTGAACCCCGTCGTCGACGCCATCCGGCGCAACTCCGCCATCGACTGGATCCACGTGCGGCACGAGGAGACGGCGGCCTTCGCCGCCGGCGCCGAGGCCCAGATCACCGGCCGGCTCGCCGCCTGCGCCGGCTCCTGCGGACCCGGCAACCTCCACCTCATCAACGGCCTGTACGACGCCCACCGCTCCATGGCCCCGGTCCTCGCCCTCGCCTCCCACATCCCCTCCAGCGAGATCGGCCTCGGCTACTTCCAGGAGACCCACCCCGACCAGTTGTTCCGCGAGTGCAGCCACTACAGCGAGCTCATCTCCAACCCCAAGCAGATGCCCCGGCTGCTCCAGAGCGCGATCCAGCACGCCGTCGGCCAGGGCGGCGTCAGCGTCGTCACGCTCCCCGGCGACCTCGCCGACGAACCGGCCCCCGACCAGGCCGCCGAGACCGCGCTCGTCACCTCCCGGCCCACCGTGCGGCCCGGCGACGCGGAGATCGACGCCCTCGTCCGGATGGTCGACTCCGCCGACCGGGTGACACTGTTCTGCGGCAGCGGCACCGCCGGCGCCCACCCGGAGGTCATGCAGTTCGCCGAACGGGTCAAGGCACCCGTCGGACACGCCCTGCGCGGCAAGGAATGGATCCAGTACGACAACCCGTTCGACGTCGGGATGAGCGGACTCCTCGGCTACGGCGCCGCCTACGAGGCCACCCACGAGTGCGACCTGCTGATCCTGCTCGGCACCGACTTCCCGTACAACGCCTTCCTGCCCGACGACGTCAGGATCGTGCAGGTCGACGTCCGGCCCGAGCGCCTCGGCCGGCGCTCCCGGCTCGACCTCGCCGTCTGGGGCGACGTCCGCGAGACCCTGCGCTGCGTCATCCCGCGCGTGCGGGCCAAGACCGACCGGCGCTTCCTGGACAAGATGCTGAAGAAGCACGC
This sequence comes from Streptomyces sp. NPDC006339, assembly GCF_040612775.1. Classification (NCBI taxonomy): domain Bacteria; kingdom Bacillati; phylum Actinomycetota; class Actinomycetes; order Kitasatosporales; family Streptomycetaceae; genus Streptomyces; species Streptomyces sp. NPDC006339. The sequence continues at coordinate 22,374 of NZ_JBEXQW010000010.1, read as the reverse complement.
CGACGCCCTGGAGGGCGTCGTCAAGGCGTACACCCGCAAGGTCGAGAAGCACGTGCCGATCCACCCCGAGTACGTCGCCTCCGTCCTCGACGAACTCGCCGACGACGACGCCGTGTTCACCGTCGACACCGGCATGTGCAACGTGTGGGCCGCCCGCTACCTCACCCCCAACGGACGGCGCCGCATCATCGGCTCCTTCAGCCACGGTTCCATGGCCAACGCCCTCCCGCAGGCCATCGGCGCCCAGTTCACCGACCGCTCCCGCCAGGTCGTCACCCTCTCCGGCGACGGCGGCTTCTCCATGCTGATGGGCGACTTCCTCACCCTCGTCCAGTACGACCTGCCGGTGAAGGTGATCGTGTTCGACAACTCCTCGCTCGGCATGGTCGAGCTGGAGATGATGGTCGCCGGCCTCCCCTCGTACGGGACCACCAACAAGAACCCCGACTTCGCCGCCATCGCCCGCGCGGCCGGCGCCTACGGCGTCCGCGTCGAGAAACCCAAACAGCTCGCGGGCGCCCTGAAGGACGCCTTCCGGCACAAGGGACCCGCGCTCGTCGACGTCGTCACCGACCCCAACGCCCTGTCCATCCCGCCCAAGATCAAGGCCGACATGGTGACCGGCTTCGCCCTCTCCGCCAGCAAGATCGTCCTCGACGGGGGAGTGGGCCGCATGCTCCAGATGGCTCGATCCAACCTGCGGAACGTACCCAGGCCCTGACGGACCGTGCACCCCGATGAATGCCGACGTGCCCGTGGGGCATGCATCCCCGTGAGCCTGTTCGACGCGACGACGGGGTGGGGGATATGGCCGGGGAGGCGAAACAGCCGACAGGGCTGCTCAAAAAGGTCGGATGCGCCGATCTCACCGCGGTACCGGAGGTACGGCATGCCTTGCGCGCGATGCTGGGGACATGGGGCGGACCGGGCGCCACCGACGTCGCCGAACTGCTCACCAGCGAGCTGGTGACCAACGCCCTGATCCACACCGACCACGGGGCGGTCGTCTCCGCCACCGTCGCCCCCGAACAACTCCGGGTCGAAGTGCGGGACTTCGAGCCGGGACTCGCCGCGCCCCGCGTACCGCACGCCGACGACGGTACGCACGGCCGGGGACTCGTCCTGGTCCAGGCCCTCGCCGACTCCTGGGGCGTCGAGAACCACGGAGCGGGCAAGATCGTCTGGTTCGAACTGAACGGCGGGGCCGCCTGAAGCGACCCCGCCGCGCCGTACTCGGCCGAACGGCGCTCAGCCGAACTGCTGCTCCAGATCCGCGAGCTTGCGCTCCAGGGAATCGAGCCGGGGCAGCGTCTGGGTGTCGTCCTCGGCGGTGAGGTCCACCGTCCGGGGCTCCGCCGTGCGGGACTCGCCCGGGCGCGGCTCAGCGCCCTTCACGGCTTGCAGGGAGGGCCGGGGTCGAAGCGGCAACTGTCCGGGGTCCGCTATGGCGGGCTCCGCGACGGCGGCCTGCACCGTGCCCGTCGCGGAGCCCGTACCCGAAGCGGCACCCAGCGCCGCCATCTCGACCTGCCGACCGCTCCGGCCGAACGCCCGGTGCTGACGGTTCAGCGCCTTCAGGCGCGCCCGGTCCAGCTTCGCCTGCTCCCGCCGGCGGATCCGGTTCTGCACCTTCTCCCGCCGGTCCTCGCGCACCTCGTCGACCGCCTCGTCCAGCGTCCGTACGCCCTCCAGGAGCATCAGCGACCAGGCACCGAAGGTCTCCCGGGGCGCCCGCAGCCAGCGGACCATCCGGATCTGCGGCAACGGGCGCGGAATCAGGCCCTGTTCGCGCAGCGCCGCCCGCCGGGTCTGCTTCAGCGCCCGGTCGAACAGCACCGCCGCCGACAGCGACATGCCCGCGAAGAACTGCGGAGCACCCGCGTGGCCCAGGCCGCGCGGAGCGTGCACCCAGTTGAACCAGGCCGCCGCGCCCGCGAACGTCCACACCAGCAGCCGCGAGCCGAGGGCCGCGTCACCGTGACTGGCCTCGCGGACCGCCAGCACCGAGCAGAACATCGCGGCGCCGTCGAGACCGAACGGGACCAGATACTCCCAGCCCCCGGAGAGGCTGAGGTTCTGCCGGCCGAAGCCGACGAGCCCGTGGAAGGAGAGCGCCGCCGCCACCGCCGCGCAGCAGAACAGCAGCACATAGGAGGCGGTGCCGTAGACGGCCTCCTTGCGTCTGCGGCGCTCCTCGCTGCGCTCCCAGGAGTCCTCGGCCGCGGCCTGGTCACCGGCGCGCTTGCCGCGCGCGAGCACCGCCACCGCCGTCAGGACGCCCGCCACCATCACGCCACCCGGAAGCAGCCAGTCCAGCGATATGTCGGTCAGTCTCATTGCGGTGTCCCTTGCCTCGCAGTAGTGCCTCGCAACAGGGCGATTCGGCCGCCCATACTGGCCGACCGGACGAGGCGGGCAGGGGGTTTCGCCGCAAGAGCACGCCAACGGGGCCGCACGGCATACGAATAGGTGCGATCTGGTCGAACTCCCGCACGGCAGAGCCGCGTTGTGTTCGATTCACGCCACCCCTGAGGGTGGTGTGACGTCAGGCCGTCGCCGCCAGCCGGCGGACCCGCTCCGCGTCACCCGTCCGCGGACACGTCAGACAGGTGTCCTCGGGACGCAGCGTGTAGAAGAAACAGCACGTCGCCCGGTCCCGCGTGGTCTGTGCCGTCCCGCACGCCTCCACCGAACCCGCCAGCTCACGGAAGCCCGCCGCCCCCACATACGGCTTCGCCGTCCCCGGCATCAGCCGCTCCAGCTCCGCCAGCGCCCGCTGCTCCTCACCCAGCAGCGACGCGATGTACCACAGGCCCTCGACGATCTCGTCCGTGACCATGCCCCACCACGCCCGCCGGCCCCGCCGCATCCGGGGCCCGAAACCGGCGAGCACCTCCTCGAAGTGCTCCGCCAGCGCGTCCCGCACCTCGGCCCGCAGCGCCTCCTCGTCCGCCACCACCCGCGCACCCGGCAGCGCCGCGGCCGGATCCCCCGGCAGACACGCGAACTCCTCCACCCGCACCGCGACCCGGCCGAGCCCCCGGTGGAAACCCACGTTCCGAGCCGGCAGACGGGGCACCCGGCGGTGCAGGAACCACGGCAGCGTCACCAGCAGACAGACCGGCCAGGCATAACGGTGCAACGCGAAACTCGCCACCACGTCCGGGCGCGCCGCCCTCCCGTAGTCCCGCCGCACCTGAGCGTCGTCCCAGGCGAGAAAGGCGTCCAGGCCGTCCCCGCCCGCGCCCAGCTCCTCCGCGCCCACCCAGCCCGTCCCGCACGGCATGCCCTCGCCCGCGCCCCGCTCCTCCACGCGCAACGCGCTGAACACCTCGCCGAGCCGGGCATACGCGGCGGCGACGGGCGAGGCGGGAGCAGACGGCAGCAGAGCGGGCAGGGCCATGGGACCACCGAATCGCGATCGTTAGCAGGTAAGCCTTACCTTACCCGATGCGTACGGTGTTTGAACTGCGACGCCGTCCGCCTATCGTGCACGGGGGACCCCGGCATCGCGAGCCGGGCCCGGCACGACAGCGCAGGAGGACCCGGGTGGAGCACGGCGACACGCGCGGACGGACCACCGACAGGCCCGCCCCCGCGTCCCACGGCGATGCCGCGACCCCGCACGACGACACCACCAGGGTCCCCGGACAGACCCGCCCCCACGACGTACGCGGCGCACACCCCCACGACGAGACCGCCCCCAGGACCGTCCGACGCCACTCCGTCCGCGGCCAGATCCTCCACGCCCTCCGCACCGCCCTCGTCGGCGGAGAACTCGTCCCCGGCCAGGTCTACTCCGCCCCCGTCCTCGCCGAACGCTTCGGCGTGTCCGCCACCCCCGTCCGCGAAGCCATGCAACAACTCGCCACCGAAGGCGCCGTCGAAGTCGTCCTCAACCGCGGCTTCCGCGTCACCGAACGCACCCCCCGCGAACTCGCCGAACTCGCCGAAGTCCGCGCCCTCATCGAAGTCCCCGTCATGCTCCGCCTCGCCCGCACCGTCCCCGCCGCCCGCTGGGCCGAACTCCGCCCCCTCGCCGAAGCCACCGCCACCGCCGCCGCCCGCGGCGACCGCGCCCACTACGCCGAAGCCGACCGCGCCTTCCACCGCGCCGTCCTCTCCCTCGCCGGCAACCAACAACTCCTCCTCATCGCCGACGACCTCCACCGCCGCTCCCAATGGCCCCTCGTCAGCGCCCCCGCCACCCGCCACGGCGAACTCGTCGCCGACGCCGCCGAACACACCGCCCTCCTCGACGCCCTCGTCGCCCAGGACCTCCCGGTCGTGTCGTCCCTCGTACGAGAGCACTTCACCGGAGCGCAGGACTGACCACTAAGGTCTCCGTACGTCCGAACCGCGCCGACCGAGAGGTGCCCATGCCGTCCGTCCGCGCGGAGCGCCCCGGGGCCGCGGCCCTGCTCGGCTGGCTCACCGACCCCGACGCCCCCCGCCTCTGCCTCGTCACCGGCGCCCCCGGACTCCTCCACTGGCTCGCCGCCCACGGCCCCCGCGCCGCCGGCCGCCGGCGCACCACCCGCGCCCTCGTCCCCCTCACCGGCCGCACCGCCCTCGGCACCGCCTGGGCCGTCGCCGACCACCTCGGCGTCGTCGCCGGCTCACCCGCCGACCTCGTCCGCGCCCTCGCCACCACCGAGACCGGCCGCGCCACCCGCACCGTCCTCCTCCTGCCCGCCCTCCACACCGCCGCCGAACCCCTCGCCGTCGCCCGCCTCCTCAAGGACCTCGCCGCCCTCGGCCGCGTCCGCGTCGTCGCCGAGACCCTCCCCGGCACCCCCGAACACACCCTCCTCGCCGAAGGCCGCGTCACCCACGTCGACGAGGACCAGCCCACCGAGCCGCCCCAGGCCCCCACCCCGCCCCCACCGGACCTCTCCGACCCCCACGCCGTCTGCGCCGCCGACCCCGTCGCCGTCACCACCGGCTACGTCCAGGACCCCGCCGACGACCACGGCGGCCTCCGCGCCGCCTGGCTGCGGGCCGGCCAGGCCCTGTGCGCCGCCCGCACCCCCGCCGACCGCGCCCTCGGACTCCTCGCCGTCCTCGGCGACCGCGCCGACCCCCGGCTGCGACCCGCCCTCCACGACCTCGCCGCCACCGCCCCCTGGCGGGTCCGGTGGACCCGCGTCACCGGAGACGTCGCACCGCCCTGGCCCGGACCCGCCGCCGCGCTCGCCGCCCAGGACGGCACCCTCCTCGTCGCCGACCTCGGCGGCACCGTTCACCTCCTCGCCGCCGCCGACGCCCGCCCCCTCGGGCGCCTCGACCACCCCGTCACCGGGCGCGTCACCTCCCTCGCACCCGCGCCCGACGGAACCGTGCTGCTGCTCGACGAACGCGGCCGGCTGCACACCGTACGGGGCACCCAGCCCCGCCCGCCCTACCTCCAGCGCCTCACCGAAGCGGTCTCCACCACCCTCACCCGGCACCCCGGCACGGCCCTCGCCGCCATCGCCGGCTCCGTCGTCGTCGGCGACCGGCTCGGCTCCGTCCACGCCTTCGGCCTCACCGGCCTCCACCAGGCGGCCCTGCACAGCGGCCGGGTCACCGCGGTCGCCGCGGTCGAGTCGGCGACCCCCTTCGTCTGCAGCGGCGGCACCGACGGCACGGTCCGCCGCTGGACCCCGGGCCGCGACCCGGACCCGTCCCCCCTGGCCGAGCGACCGTCCCCCGTGGTCTCCCTCTCCGCCACCGAGACCCCGCACGGCCCCGTCCTGGCGGTCGCCTGGGCCGACGGGACGGTGCGGCTCCACCGGCTGGAACAGGGCGACCACCTCGACTTCCGCCCGGGCCCGCCGGTGCGGTCCGTCGCCGTCACGCCGGACGGGGCGCTCGTGGTGGGCCTGGACGAGGCGCTGGTGCGGTTGGAGCGGGTGGGTGGTGACGCGGGTGCCGCGGAGGGGGCGGCGTTCCGGACTGCATGATTTACGGCGCGGCCAGGCACACCGAGAGCGCGGCCCCAAGTCCCGCGCCACAAATCACGCTTTACGTCCGGAACGCCACCCCCTCCCCGTCCCCCGCTCCCATCCGTGGGCTCCCGAGGCTCCCCGTACGGTCCGCAGGCGTCCGACGACCCGGGGCGCGGGGGTCGTGCAGGGGGGCGTGTTCGGGACGTAAAGCGTGATTTGTGGCGCGGAGCAAGGGCCCGTACGGATCAGGGCAGGGGCCCCGCGCCGTAAATCATGCAGTCCCGAATACGGCCCCCGGAACGGCCCCCGCGCCCCCCGCCCACGGGCCCGCCCCCTCAGATCGCGGCGCGAGGCGTCAACTGCGCGGCCAGCCACGTCGGGACGCCGCCCAGGAGGCGGAAGAGCCGGCTCGCCTCCGCGCGCAGGCGGCCCGCCTCCGGTTCCGTCTCGGCCTCCGCGAGGGAGGCCAGGGCCGGGACCGTGCCGACCAGGTAGCCCAACTCCTCCCGGATCCGCAGCGATTCGGCGAAGCCGTGCCGCGCCTCGGCCAACTCGCCCTCGCGCAGGGCGAGCCCGGCGAGGTGGCGCCAGGTGGAGGAGAGGAGCAGGGGGTCGCCGTGGGCGGTGGCGCCCTCGTGGGCGCGGCGGTAGGCGGCGCGGGCCGCCTGGGGGGAGTCGCCGAGGTTCTGGGCGACGAGGCCGCGCCGGAAGTCGAGCAGGGCGCGCCGGGGGGTCTCGGGGTCGATGAGGGCCGCCGCGCGCCCGAGCGCCGCGCGGGCCTCGTCGGCCCGGTCGCGTACGCCCAGGAGGGTGGAGGCGTACGCCAGGTAGCCGCGTTCGCAGGCGGCCGCCCCGCGTTCCTCGTCGGTCTGGGCGACGGCTTCCGCGGCGCGGAGGGCTTCCTCCGCGTCGGCCCATCCCTGTTCGGTGTAGAGGCAGCGTTCGATGAGGAGCGCGGCCCGTTCGAGGGCGGCGGCCGGTTCGGCCGCCTGGGGGGCGAGGAGTTCGGCTGCGTCCGTCCAGCAGCCGCGGGAGCGAAGTCTCCAGACCGCGGTCTCCAGTGGGGTGCCCCGGCCGTACTCCACATTGCCCTCCCCGAGCGCGCCATCGAGCTGTTGAGTAGGACGGCATCTCAGCACGAACCCGAAGGCCCGGCCAAGGGGTCGGGTGAAACTTTTCACAAAGGGAGGGGTGGCGGAAACGCGGGGGGACATGGCAAAGGGGCGGCAGTCGCCTGCCGCCCCGTCAGTCCGCTTGATCACCCGATGAGATGAACGGGCTCGTCACGGATGTGGCTTCACCCGTTCAGCTCATGCGGAGCGCCAGGAAGAAGTCGAGCTTGTCCTCCAGGCGGGAGAGGTCCCGTCCGGTGAGCTGTTCGATCCGGCCGACCCGGTAGCGGAGCGTGTTGACGTGCAGGTGGAGGCGGGTCGCGCAGCGGGTCCAGGAGCCGTCGCAGTCGAGGAACGCCTCGAGGGTCGGGATGAGCTCGGCCCGGTGGCGGCGGTCGTAGTCCTTGAGCGGGTCGAGGAGCCGCGCGGTGAAGGCGCGGCGGACGTCGTCGGGCACGAAGGGCAGCAGCAGGACGTGGGAGGCCAGCTCGTGGTGTCCGGCGGCGCAGACGCGGCCGGGGCGGGCGGCGGCGACCCGGCGGGCGTGCCGGGCCTCTTCCAGGGCGCCGCGCAGGCCCTCGGCGGAGTGCACGGCGGCGCTGACGCCGAGGGTGAGCCGGCCGTCGCCGTCGAGGCCGGCGGACAGCGGGGTGCGGACGGAGGCGAGGAGCGCGTCGGCGTGCAGGCCGAGGGTGGCGGCGGGGACGTCGTCCTCGCTGTCCGGGAGGGGGGCGGTGGCCAGCGGGACGAGGGCGATGGCCTCGTCGCCGCTGTGGGCGACGGCGATCCGGTCGGCGGAGTCGGCTCCGGAGGTGGCCGGGTCGACGAGGATCTCCTCCAGGAGGGACTGGGCGACCGGGCCGGTGTCGAGGGCGGTCTGGCCGGGGTCCTGGTCCCATTCGACGCGGGCGACGACGACCTGCCAGTGCGGGGCGGTGCCGAGGCCGGGCAGGAGGACGGGGGCGGCGACGCGCAGGCGGGCGGCGATCTCGGCGGGGGCGGCGCCCGTCTGGACCAGTTCCAGGACTTCCTGGGCGAGCCGGCGGCGTACGGTGCGGGCGGCGTCGCGCCGGTCCCGTTCGACGGCGATGAGCTGGGTGACGCCCTGGAGCAGGTCGAGGCGGGCGGCGGGCCAGTCGCCGGCGTCGGCCTCGACGGCGAGCAGCCAGTCGGACAGGACGGTTTCCCGCACGTCGCGGGCGGCGGGGGCGGCGCCGCGGCCGGTGTTGCGGATCGGGAACAGGGAGTAGGCCGTTCCGCCGATGCTGAGGCGGTGGGGGCCGCGCCGCCCGGTGCGGGTGGCGGCGAGGTGTTCGCCGGCGAGGGTGGCGGCCAGGCCGGGCTCCAGGGGCTCTCCGGCGCCGGCGATCTGGCGGCCGGTGGGGGACAGCACCCAGGCGCGCAGGTCCAGGTCGGAGCCGAGGAGGTCGAGGACGACCTCGGGGCCGCCGCCGGCGGGTCCGGAGGTCATGAGGCGCCTGTGGCGGTCGACGACGGCGGCGAGGTCGCCCGCGCGCTCGCCGGAGACCTGTCGAACAACGTGTTCGGTGATCGTCGCGAACGCAACGGATTCGTTGACCGCGAAGAGGGGCAGTCGATGGCGAGAACACGCCTGTACGAGGTCGTCGGGGATATCGCCCAGCTCGGCCTCTCCGGCGGCCAGGGCGGCCACTCCGGCGGAAGCGAGGATGCGGACGAAGGGCTCGGCGTCGGCGGGCTCCCGGAGCCAGGCGAGGCCGGTGAGGACCAGCTCACCTCCGGAGAGGTAGCGGCTGGGGTCCTTGAGGTCCGTCGTCATCACGCCGCGGACGGTGCGGTCCAGCTCGTCGTCGCCGCCGAGCAGGCGCAGCCCCAGCGCGTCGTTCTCCAGCAGTGCGCGCAGCCGCATGATGTCGCCGCCGTTCCTTCTCGTCAGGGTGGAGGTGTGTCGCGTTGTCGTCGGTGGCGTGGTGCCACCGTTTCCGGGGGGAAACAGCGAGGTGAGTGTTTCCCGCCTTTCGTTCGAATCTACAAGACGAGGATGGCAGCCAGCCAACCGCTTCATGGTTTCTGTCACTGCACCCTGAGGTCAGGGGCTTGTGTACTAGGCCACACACCGCGTGAACAGCACATGAACCGCACGTCGAGGGCCGGCCGTCCCCCTAGGCCCGTACGAACGACACCCCCCTGATCACTAGAAGCACAAGAAGAGAGCCACCATGGACTTCCTTCGCCCCGCAAGCTGGGAGGAGGCGCTCGCCGCCAAGGCCGAGCACCCCACGGCCGTCCCCATCGCAGGCGGTACGGACATCATGGTCGAGATCAACTTCGACCACCGGCGTCCCGAGTACCTCCTGGACCTCAACCGGATCGAGCTCCTGCGCGAGTGGGAGGTCGGCGAGGAGAACGTCCGCCTCGGCGCTTCCGTTCCGTACACCCAGATCATGGAGAACCTGCGGGCCGAGCTCCCGGGTCTGGCGCTCGCCTCGCACACCGTCGCCTCTCCGCAGATCCGCAACCGCGGCGGCGTCGGCGGCAACCTGGGCACCGCCTCCCCGGCCGGTGACGCCCACCCCGCGCTGCTCGCGGCGGGCGCCGAGGTCGAGGTGGAGTCGGTCCGCGGCAGCCGGTTCATCCCGATCGACGAGTTCTACAAGGGCGTGAAGCGCAACGCGCTGGAGCCCGACGAGCTCATCAAGACCGTCCACATCAAGAAGGCGGACGGCCCCCAGCAGTACTCCAAGGTCGGCACCCGCAACGCGATGGTGATCGCCGTGTGCGCCTTCGGTCTCGCGCTGCACCCGGAGACCCGCACGGTGCGCACCGGCATCGGCTCCGCCGCGCCGACGCCGGTGCGGGCGACCGCCGCCGAGGAGTTCCTGAACGCGGCCCTCGAGGAGGGCGGCTTCTGGGAGAGCGGCAAGATCATCACTCCCTCGATCGCCAAGCAGTTCGCGGAGCTCGCCTCCGGCGCCTGCAACCCGATCGACGACGTCCGAGGCACCGCCAAGTACCGCCGGCACGCCGTGGGCATCATGGCCCGCCGCACGCTGGGCTGGACCTGGGAGCAGTACCGCGGCACCGGCCGCACCCTTGAAGGAGCTGCATAACCATGCGCGTGAATTTCACGGTCAACGGTCGTCCGCAGGAAGCCGACGACGTCTGGGAGGGCGAGTCCCTCCTCTACGTTCTGCGTGAGCGCCTGGGCCTGCCCGGCTCCAAGAACGCCTGCGAGCAGGGCGAGTGCGGTTCCTGCACGGTCCGTCTGGACGGGGTGCCGGTCTGTTCGTGTCTGGTCGCCGCCGGTCAGGTCGAGGGCCGCGAGGTCGTCACCGTCGAGGGTCTGGCGGAGTACGCCAAGCAGCGCGAGGAGCACGGCCACGGGGGCTGTGCCTCCGGCGCCTGCGGCACCTCGCTCGACGCGGCGAAGAAGTGGGAGGCCAAGCCGGGTCAGGACTCGCAGACCGGTGAGGGTGTCGAACTCTCCCCGATCCAGCAGGCGTTCATCGACGCCGGCGCGGTCCAGTGCGGTTTCTGCACCCCCGGTCTGCTGGTCGCGGCCGACGAGATGCTGGAGCGCAACCCGTCCCCGACGGACGCGGACATCCGCGAGGCGCTCTCCGGCAACCTCTGCCGCTGCACCGGTTACGAGAAGATCCTCGACGCGGTCCGCCTCGCGGCCGCTCGCCAGGAGCGCCAGGGAGAGGCGGTCTGACGATGGCTCAGAACACCCGTACCGTACCGGTGGGCACGCCCACCGAGGTCACCCAGAACCACAACCAGGGCGGCGTCGGCGCGTCCACGCTCCGCCCGGACGGCACCCTCAAGGTCACCGGCGAGTTCGCCTACTCCTCGGACATGTGGCACGAGGACATGCTGTGGGGCCAGATCCTGCGCTCCACCGTCGCGCACGCCGAGATCGTGTCCATCGACACCTCCGAGGCCCTCGCCATGGACGGCGTCTACGCCGTCCTGACGGCGGACGACCTGCCGGCGGCGAAGAACTACGGCCTGGAGTTCCGCGACACCCCGGTGCTCGCCTACGGCAAGGTCCGTCACCACGGTGAGCCGGTCGCCCTCGTGGGCGCCGACCACCCGGAGACGGCGCGCCGCGCCGCCGCGAAGATCAAGGTGGAGTACCGGGAGCTGCCCCTCATCACCGATGAGGCATCGGCGACCGCGCCCGACGCCGTGCTCGTGCACGAGAACCGCCAGGACCGGCACGCGAGCCACGTCCCGCACCCGAACATCGTGCACCGCCAGCCGATCATCCGCGGCAACGTGGAGGAGGCCCGCAAGCGGGCCGACGTGATCGTCGAGGGCGAGTACACCTTCGGCATGCAGGACCAGGCGTTCCTCGGCCCGGAGTCCGGCCTCGCGGTGCCCGCCGAGGACGGCGGCATCGACCTCTACGTGGCCACCCAGTGGCTGCACGCGGACCGCGAGCAGATCGCGCCCTGCCTCGGTCTGCCCGAGGAGAAGGTCCGCATGACGATGGCCGGCGTCGGCGGCGCCTTCGGCGGCCGCGAGGACATCTCGATGCAGATCCTCGCCTCCGTGCTCGCCCTGCGCACGGGCAAGCCGGTCAAGATGGTCTACAACCGCTACGAGTCCTTCTTCGGGCACGTCCACCGGCACCCGGCCAAGCTCTACTACGAGCACGGCGCCACCAAGGACGGCAAGCTCACGCACATGAAGTGCAAGATCGTCCTGGACGGCGGCGCCTACGCCTCCTCCACGGTCTCGGTCGTCGGCAACGCCTCGTCGCTGTCGGTCGGCCCGTACGTCGTCGACGACGTCGAGATCGAGGCGATCGGCCTCTTCACCAACAACCCGCCCTGCGGCGCGATGCGCGGCTTCGGCGCCGTCCAGGCATGCTTCGCCTACGAGGCCCAGATGGACAAGCTCGCGGCGAAGCTGGGCATGGACCCGGTCGAGTTCCGCCAGCTCAACGCCATGGAGCAGGGCACGCTCATGCCGACCGGCCAGGTCGTGGACTCGCCGGCTCCGGTCGCCGAGCTGCTGCGCCGGGTCAAGGCCCGCCCGATGCCGCCGGAGCGCCAGTGGGAGACCGCCGGCGAGGGCGCGGACGTCCGCGCGCTGCCGGGCGGCCTGTCCAACACCACGCACGGCGAAGGTGTGGTGCGCGGCGTCGGCTACGCGGTCGGCATCAAGAACGTCGGCTTCTCCGAGGGCTTCGACGACTACTCGACCGCCCGCATCCGCATGGAGGTCATCAACGGCGAGGCCGTCGCGACGGTGCACACCGCCGCCGCGGAGGTCGGCCAGGGTGGTGTCACCATCCACGCGCAGATCGCCCGTACGGAGCTCGGTGTCCAGCAGGTCACCATCCACCCGGCCGACACGCAGGTGGGCTCGGCCGGTTCGACCTCGGCGGGCCGCCAGACGTACATGACCGGTGGCGCCATCAAGAACTCCTGCGAGCTGGTCCGCGAGAAGGTCCTGGAGATGGGCCGGCGCAAGTTCGGCTCGTACCACCCGGCCTGGGCCACGGCCGAACTCCTCCTGGAGGGCGGCAAGGTCGTCACCGACGGCGGCGAGGTCCTCGCGACGATCGTGGACGTCCTCGGCGACGAGGCCGTGGAGGTCGAGGAGCAGTGGCGGCACCGTCCCACGCAGCCCTTCGACCTCGTCACCGGCCAGGGCAACGGCCACGTGCAGTACGCCTTCGCGGCGCACCGCGCGGTGGTGGAGGTCGACACCGAGCTCGGTCTCGTCAAGGTGATCGAGCTGGCCTGCGCGCAGGACGTCGGCAAGGCCGTCAACCCCCTCTCCGTCGTCGGCCAGATCCAGGGTGGCACCACCCAGGGCCTGGGCGTGGCGGTGATGGAGGAGATCATCGTCGACCCGAAGACCGCGAAGGTGCGCAACCCCTCCTTCACGGACTACCTGATCCCGACCATCCTCGACACGCCGACCATCCCGGTCGACTACCTCGAGCTGGCCGACCCCAACGCGCCGTACGGCGTGCGGGGCATCGGTGAGGCCCCGACCCTGTCGTCGACCCCGGCCGTCCTCGCGGCGATCCGGAACGCGACGGGCCTGGAGCTCACCAAGACGCCGGTCCGCCCCGAGCACCTCACCGGCACCCTGTAGGACCTCTCCGGACGGTGCGTGCCTCCCCGGAACGTCACGCTTCCCCCGCCCGCACCGTCCGGAGATCACCCGCAGAACCGCAGTAACGGCAGTACCCCAGCAGTACCCACGTAGCCGCATCACCGCCCCATCGCAGTACGCAGTACCGATTCACCCGTTCGTCTCGGGCCGTCCCCCGGGTCGTGCAGCCAACTTGATATCCCAAATCCCGCAATCCCCAACGCTTTCTGCGGGTGCCCCTTTGAACCTTGGGAGTAGGCCCCATGACCCAGTCGTCAGTGGAGCCCAAGACCACGGCCGAGGACGCGGGCAACGGCTCGCGCAACCCCGCCGGCAGGTCTTGGCTCGACCGGTACTTTCACATCTCGGAGAGAGGATCCACCGTCGCGACGGAGATCCGCGGCGGCGTCACCACCTTCATGGCGATGGCGTACATTCTCCTGCTCAACCCCCTGATCCTCTCCGGCAAGGATGTGGACGGCAACGTCCTCAGCCAGCCCGCGCTGATCACCGCCACGGCGCTGTGCGCGGCTGCCACGACCCTCCTCATGGGTTTCTGGGGCAAGGTCCCGCTGGCCCTCGCGGCCGGTCTCAGCGTCTCCGGCGTCATGGCCTCGCAGGTCGTGCCGGTCATGACCTGGCCGCAGGCCATGGGCATGTCGGTGGCCTACGGTGCCGTGATCTGTCTCCTGGTGGTCACCGGCCTCCGCGAGATGATCATGAACGCGATCCCCCTCGCGCTCAAGCACGCCATCACCATCGGCATCGGTCTCTTCATCGCGATCATCGGCTTCGTGAAGGCCGGCTTCGTGCACGAGAACCCGGCTCCCGGCGGCGGCCCCGTGTCGCTCGGCCCGGCCGGTGAGCTCATGGGCTGGCCCGTGCTGATCTTCGCCGTCACCCTCCTGCTGATCTTCTCCCTGCAGGCCCGCAACGTCCCCGGCGCCATCCTCATCGGCATCGTCGTCGGCACGATCGTCGCGGTCATCCTCAACGCGATCGCCGACATCCCGGGCAAGGCATGGTTCTCCGGCCCGCCGGAGCTGGACGGCAGCGCGGTCTCCGCGCCGGACTTCACGCTCTTCGGCGAGGTCTCCTTCACCGGCTGGGGCGACGTCGGCTACATCACGATCACTATGATCGTCTTCACCCTGGTGCTGGCCGGCTTCTTCGACGCCATGGCGACCATCCTGGGCGTCGGCACCGAGGCCAAGCTCGCCGACGACAAGGGCCGCATGCCGGGCCTGTCCAAGGCCCTGTTCATCGACGGCGCCGGCGGCGTCATCGGCGGCGCGGGCGGTGCCTCCGGCCAGACGGTCTTCGTCGAGTCCGCCACCGGCGTCGGCGAGGGCGCCCGCACGGGTCTGGCCTCCGTGGTCACCGGCGGATTCTTCGCCCTGTGCCTCTTCTTCACGCCGCTCACCGCGATCGTGCCGCAGGAGGTCGCCGCCGCGGCCCTGGTCGTCATCGGCTCGATGATGATGCAGAACGCCAAGCACGTCGACTGGAGCGACCGCTCCGTCGCGATCCCGGTGTTCCTCACCGTGGTCCTGATGCCCTTCACGTACACCATCACCACCGGTGTCGCGGCCGGCGTCATCTCCTACGCGGTCATCAAGTCCGCGCAGGGCAAGGCGAGGGAGGTCGGCGGCTTCATGTGGGCGCTGACCGGAGTCTTCGTCGTCTACTTCGCGATCCATCCGATCGAGAGCTGGCTGGGCGTCGGCTGACGCCCGTGACGTCGCCTCTCCACACATCCAGAGGAGTTCGAGATGCTGGACATCGCCGAGGAGCTGCACCGGTGGGTCGAGCAGGGACGTGACTTCGCCGTCGCCACCGTGGTGGCGGTCGGCGGGAGCGCGCCCCGGCAGCCGGGCGCCGCGCTCGCCGTCGACAGCGACGGCACGGCGATCGGATCCGTCTCCGGCGGATGTGTGGAGGGCGCCGTCTACGAGCTGTGCCAACAGGCCATCGAGGACGGTCGCACCGTCGTCGAGCGCTTCGGCTACAGCGACGAGGACGCCTTCGCGGTCGGCCTGACCTGCGGCGGCGTCATCGACATCCTCGTCACCCCGGTCGGCGGCGGGGTCTACCCCGCCGCGCTGGCCGCCGCCGTCTCGAAGGAGGCGGCTGCCCTGGCCCGCATCGTGGCCGGCCCCGAGGAGCTGATGGGCCGGGCCGTCCTGGTCCGCCCCGACGGCTCGTACGAGGGCGGGCTCGGCGGCCACCCCGAGCTGGACCGCACCGCGGCGGCCGAGGCCCGCGCGATGCTGGACGCGGGCCGCACCGGCACCGTCGAGATCGGCGAGGACGGCAGCCGCTGCGGACAGCCGCTCACCCTCCTGGTGGAGTCCTCGGTCCCCGCACCGCGCATGATCGTCTTCGGCGCGATCGACTTCGCGTCCGCGCTCGTCCGGGTCGGCAAGTTCCTCGGCTACCACGTGACCGTCTGCGACGCCCGTCCCGTCTTCGCGACGAAGCTCCGCTTCCCCGAGGCCGACGAGATCGTCGTCGAATGGCCCCACCGCTACCTGGAGTCCCAGGCCGCCGCGGGCGACGTCGACGGCCGCACCGTGCTGTGCGTCCTGACCCACGACGCCAAGTTCGACGTGCCCCTGCTTCGGACGGCCCTCAGGCTTCCCGTCGCCTACGTCGGCGCGATGGGCTCCCGCCGCACCCACGAGGACCGCAACAAGCGCCTGCGCGAGGTCGGCGTCACCGACCTCGAACTCGCCCGTCTGCGCTCCCCGATCGGACTCGACCTCGGCGCCCGTACGCCGGAGGAGACGGCCCTGTCCATCGGCGCCGAGATCGTCGCCCACCGGCGCGGCGGCAGCGGCGTCTCCCTGACCGGTGCGCACACCCCCATCCACCACGACGGCCCGCGCGCCCCGGCCGGGCGCATCGGCTCGGTGGCCTGAGGCGCCGCCGCGGCCACGCCCTCGATCCTTCCCGCCGTGCCCGTCGGGCGCTCCGGTCTTCCCGAGCGCCCGACGGGCTTCTCGCGTTCCGGGCCCGGCGAGGGCGCGGTGCCGTCCGGTACGGGTGCCGGGGGCCGGCTCAGTTCTTGCGGAGGCCGTGCAGCAGCAGCTCGGCGAGCTGTTCGTACGCGGCCGCGTCGGCGAGGCCGGTCGCGGCGGCCACCTGCCGCCGCTGGATGCGGACCATGACGGAGGCGATGACGTCGGCCGCGAAGCTCACGTGCACCTCGCGGAAGACACCGGCCGTCACGCCCTCCTCGATGAGCTGCTGGACGCGGCCGGCGGCGGCGCGCGTGTTGCGCTCGTAGACCTCGGCGGCCGGCTCGAAGGCGGCCACGTCGTCGAAGAACTCGCGGGAGACGGGGGCCAGTTCGGCGGAGACGGCGCGCAGATACGCGGCCAGGCGTTCGGCGGGGCCGGTCGCGGCGGCGAGCACCGCCTCGACGCGGACGGTGGCGCGGCGGAAGAAGTGGACCACGGCGGCCCGGACGAGCTGCTCCTTGCTGCCGGCCAGGCCGTAGAGGGTCCGCTTGGAGCAGTGCAGCCGGGCGGCGAGGTCGTCGAGCGTCAGTCGGGCGAAGCCCTCGCCGACCAGGAGCGCCACCAGTTCCTCGAAGAGCTCGGAGCGCCGGGCGGCGCCCCGGCCGGTGAGCCGGGGTGTGTCGGCGGCGGAGGTCTCGATCACCCGAACAGTATGCCGGGTCGACCCGTTCGGGGGGTTACGCGGACCCCCTTCTGCGCTACGCTAACCGGTACTGCGGTACCCCTCGCAGTACCGGTTCAGAGCTTTCGAAGCTTTCGCAGCACCGACTGCGTCGTGATGGAGTCGCCATGGATGTCGACCGCCTGCTTCCCACCCCCGAGGCAGCGGACCTCATCGCTCTCACGCGGGAGATCGCCGACAAGGAGCTCGCCTCCCGCGTCGACGAGCACGAGGCCGCCGAGACGTACCCGGAGGGCCTGTTCGCGACCCTCGGCGAGGCCGGGCTGCTCGGCCTCGCGTATCCCGAGGAGTTCGGCGGCGGAGGCCAGCCCTACGAGGTCTACCTCCAGGTCCTCGAAGAGCTCGCCGCCCGCTGGGCCGCCGTCGCCGTCGCCACCAGCGTCCACACCCTGGCCTGCCATCCGCTGTACGCCTTCGGCACCCCGGAGCAGAAGGAGCGCTGGTTGCCGGACATGCTGGAGGGCCGGCTCATCGGCGGCTACAGCCTCTCCGAGCCGCAGGCCGGCTCCGACGCGGCCGCGCTCGCCTGCAAGGCCGAGCTCACCGAGGACGGCGCCGCCTACCGCGTCACCGGCACCAAGGCGTGGATCACCCACGGCGGCCGGGCCGGCTTCTACGCCCTGTTCGCCCGCACCGCCCCCGGCAGCCACGGCATCTCCTGCTTCCTCGCCCCCGGCGAGGCCGAGGGCCTGAGCTTCGGCAGGCCGGAGCGCAAGATGGGCCTCCAGGCGGTCCCCACCACCTCCGCCTACTGGGACGGCGCGCTCGTCGACGCCGACCGGCGCATCGGCGACGAGGGCCAGGGCCTCCAGATCGCCTTCAGCGCCCTCGACAACGGGCGCCTCGGCATCGCCGCCTGCGCGACCGGTCTCGCCCAGGCCGCCCTGAGCGCCGCCGTGGCCTACGCCAACGAGCGGAGCACCTTCGGGCGGAAGATCATCGACCACCAGGGCCTCGGTTTCCTGCTCGCCGACATGGCCGCCGCCGTCGACGCGGCCCGCGCCACCTACCTGGACGCGGCCCGCCGCCGCGACCTCGGCCGGCCCTTCAGCCGCCAGGCCAGCGTCGCGAAGCTGATCGCGACCGACACGGCCATGAAGGTCACCACGGACGCGGTGCAGGTGCTCGGCGGCTACGGCTACACGCGGGACTTCCCGGTCGAGCGCTACATGCGCGAGGCCAAGATCATGCAGATCTTCGAGGGGACCAACCAGATCCAGCGCCTGGTCATCAGCCGCGGCCTGACCGCCTGACCGCCCGACCGCTTGACCGCCTGACCACCCATGAGGCGGCCCGGGAGCGGGCCGCCGGTTCGTACGAGGAGTTCCATGGACATCGCAGGTTCCGCCGCGCTCGTCACCGGGGCCGCTTCCGGCCTCGGGGCCGCCACCGCCGCCGCGCTCGCCGCGAAGGGGGCCACCGTCTACGGCCTGGACCTCGACAAGGCGGTCGCCGGGGCCGAGGCCCCCGCCGACGGGGTCACCCTGCTCGCGGCCGACGTCACCGACGAGGAGCAGGTGCGGGCCGCGCTCGCCCGCGTCGAGGAGGACGGGGCCGAGCTGCGGCTCGCCGTGAACTGCGCCGGGATCGCGCCCTCCGCGCGGGTCCTCGGCCGCAAGGGACCGCACGATCTCGCCCTGTTCCGCACGGTCCTGGACGTCAACCTGGTCGGCACCTTCAACGTGATGCGGCTCGCCGCCGAGGTCATCGCGCGGCAGGAGGCCGACGGGAACGGCCAGCGCGGTCTGGTCGTGAACACCGCCTCCATCGCCGCCTTCGAGGGCCAGGTCGGCCAGATCGCGTACGCCGCCTCCAAGGCCGGCGTCGCCGGCATGACCCTCACCGCCGCCCGCGACCTCGCCCAGTTCGGCATCCGGGTCGTCACCGTCGCCCCCGGTATCGTCGACACCCCGATGATGGCCGGGTTCTCCGAGGAGATCCGGGCCGGGCTCGCCGCCGGGGTCACCTTCCCGCAGCGACTGGCCCGCCCCGAGGAGTACGCCCGCCTGGTCACCATGATCGCCGAGCACGACTACCTCAACGGCGAGACGATCCGGATGGACGGCGCTCTGCGCATGGCCCCCCGCTGATCCGAGCGCCGCTGACCTGGTACGTGGCACCAAGTGCCGCCGCGTGAGGGATCCGAGTGCTAGGTTCGGGGTATGAGCACGAACCCCGCCAAGCCCTCGATGCGTGACTCCCTCGTCGCGGCGGCCTTCCAGCTCTTCCTGGAGCGCGGCTACGAGCAGACGACGATCGACGACATCGTCAGGACGGCCGGGGTCGGCCGGAGGTCCTTCTTCCGGTACTTCCCGTCCAAGGAGGACGTGGTCTTCCCCGACCACGAGCAGAGCCTCGCCGACATGACGGCCTTCCTCGCCGCGAGCGAGGACTCCGACGACCCGCTGGTCCGCGTCTGCGAGGCCACCCGGCTCGTGATGCGGATGTACGCCGAGAACCCGACCTTCTCCGTCCAGCGCTACCGGCTCACCCGTGAGGTCACGGGACTGCGGACGTACGAGCTCTCGGTCGTCTGGCGGTACGAGAAGACCCTCGGCGACTACCTCCGCACCCGCTTCGCCGACCGCCGCGACGGCACCCTGCGGGCCAACGTGGTCGCGGCGGCCGTGGTCGCCGCGCACAACCACGCCCTGCGCCACTGGCTGCGCTCCGGTGGCGAGGGCGACCCGCTGGCCGAGGTCGACCGGGCCCTGGAGTTCGTCCGGGAGACCTGGAGCCCGCAGCCCGGACCGGCCGGCCCGGCGGGGGAGCAGGAGACCGACGACGTGGTCGTCGTCATCACCAAGCGTTCCACCCCCATGTGGCGGGTGGTGCGCGAGGTGGAATCGAGCCTCGGAGACGGCTGAGGGACGGCCGGGGATCTCAGTATCGTCAATTGAGGGAACTCAGGTCTTTATTTGCTGGCACTCAGTGCCATATCTTTGCTCCATGCACGGTTGAGCCGCCGAGTGCAAGGAGAAGCATCGTGTTCCCCACCGGATCCTCCACGGGCCTGCGGAACGGGACCAGCGCCGTCCTGGCCGACGAGTCGGCCGCCGAGCCCGAGCTCTACTTCCAGCGCTGCCGCTGGTGCCACACCACCACCTTCCAGCGCCTGCTCTGCCCGACCTGCGGGTCGACCGACCTGGCCCCCGAACTCAGCGCCGGAGAAGGCGTGATCTCCGTACGGCGCGCCTTCACCGCGGCCCAGGCCGACCTGTGGCCGGTGCACATGGCCGAGGGCTTCGTGGTGCGCTGCCGGGTCGACGGACCGCCGCACGCGGTGCGCCCCGGGGCCCGGGTCAGGCTCGCCTCCGGAGGGTCCGGCACCGGCCGCAGGCCGGTCGTCCGGCTCTGCGAGGAGCCCGCCCTCGACGGCTGGTTCTGAAAGGCGACAGTCCGGACGCGACGGCGGAAGGGGCGGGTGGCACAGAGTGCCACCCGCCCCTTCCGCCGTGTCAGAGACGTGGTGAGGTCAGCGCGCGCCGATCTCGTCCGTCAGTTGCGGCAGCACCTCGAAGAGGTCGCCGACCACGCCGTAGTCGACCAGGTCGAAGATCGGGGCCTCCGGGTCCTTGTTGACCGCGACGATCGTCTTCGAGGTCTGCATGCCGGCCCGGTGCTGGATCGCCCCGGAGATGCCCGCCGCGATGTAGAGCTGCGGCGAGACCTGCTTGCCGGTCTGGCCCACCTGGTTGGCGTGCGGGTACCAGCCCGCGTCCACCGCGGCGCGGGAGGCGCCGACGGCCGCGCCGAGCGAGTCGGCCAGCTTCTCGACGACGCCGAAGCCCTCGGCCGCGCCGACACCGCGGCCGCCCGAGACCACGATCGCCGACTCGGTCAGCTCCGGGCGGCCGGTGGAGACCCGCGGGGTGCGCGAGACGACCTTGGCGGCGTTGCCCGAGAAGGCGACCGACACGTTCTCGACCGTTCCCGCGGCCGGAGCGGCCTCCGGGGCGGCCGAGTTCGGCTTGACGGTGATGACCGGCACGCCGTGCGAGACGGCCGACTTCACCTGGTACGAGGCGGCGAACACCGACTGGGTGGCGACCGGGCCGTTCTCGCCGGCCTCCAGGTCCACGGCGTCGGTGATCAGACCGGAGCCCAGGCGCAGCGCCACCCGCGCCGCGACCTCCTTGCCCTCGCCCGAGGAGGTCACCAGGACGGCGGCGACGCCCTTGTCCTGGGCGATCTGGGTGAGCGCGTCGACCTTCGGCACGACCAGTCGCTCGTCGAACTCCGCGCCGTCCGCGACGTACACGGTCGCCGCGCCGTACTCACCGGCCGTCGCGGCGATCGAGGCCGCGGCCTCGCCGGCGCCGAGGACGACCGCCGAGGGCTCGCCGAGCCGGCGGGCCAGCGTGAGCAGTTCGAGGGCCGGCTTGCGGACCGCACCGTCGGCGTGGTCCACGAGAACCAGGATCTCAGCCATGATTCCTTGCTCCTGAGGTGTGGTGACGGTGGGTCAGATGAACTTCTGGGCGGAGAGGAACGCCGCGAGCTGCTTGCCGCCCTCGCCCTCGTCCGTGACGATCGTGCCCTGCGTACGGGCCGGGCGGGCCGCGACCGACTCGACCAGGGTCCAGGAGCCCGCGAGGCCGACCTCGTCGGCGTCGATGCCGAGGTCGTCCAGGTCCAGCTCCTCGACCGGCTTCTTCTTGGCGGCCATGATCCCCTTGAAGGAGGGGTAGCGGGCCTCGCCCGACTGGTCGGTGACCGACACGACGGCCGGCAGCGGGGCCTCGAGCTGCTCGCTCGCGGCGTCGCCGTCCCGGCGGCCCTTCACGGTGCCGTCCTCGACCGAGACCTCGGACAGCAGCGTCACCTGCGGCAGGTTCAGCCGCTCGGCGAGCAGTGCCGGCAGCACGCCCATGGTGCCGTCCGTCGAGGCCATGCCGCAGACGACCAGGTCGAAGCCGGTCTTCTCCAGGGCCTTGGCCAGGATCGCGGAGGTGCCGATCACGTCGGTGCCGTGGATGTCCTCGTCGTTGACGTGGACGGCCTTGTCGGCGCCCATGGACAGCGCCTTGCGCAGGGCGTCCTTGGCGTCGTCCGGGCCGACGGTGATCACGGTGACCTCGGCGTCGTCGGACTCCTCCGAGATGCGCAGCGCCTGCTCGACCGCGTACTCGTCGAGCTCCGAGAGGAGGCCGTCCACGGCCTCGCGGTCGGTGGTCAGATCGTCGGCGAAACCGCGGTCGCCGGTGGCGTCGGGAACGTACTTCACACAGACAGCGATCTTGAGGGTCACGGCCTGTCTCCTTTCGACGGGCAGGTGGTTACGGGAGGTTGCGGGCCATGACGATGCGCTGGACCTGGTTGGTGCCTTCGTAGATCTGGGTGATCTTGGCGTCGCGCATCATGCGTTCGACGGGGTAGTCGCGGGTGTAGCCGTAGCCGCCGAGGAGCTGGACGGCGTCGGTGGTGACCTCCATGGCGACGTCGGAGGCGAAGCACTTGGCGGCGGCGCCGAAGAAGGTCAGGGCCTCCCCGTCACCTCCGGCGGAGACGCGCTCGGACTTGGCGGCGGC